>MGFH01000145.1 GCA_001791795.1 Candidatus Wallbacteria bacterium GWC2_49_35 | reverse complement strand
CTCAGAACGTTCCGCCGCAGGTTGCGGTCCCGCAGGTTAACCAGAATCAGAACCAGGTAAATGTAAACAACCAGCAGCCGAACGCGAACACTCAGACTCCTTACGTAGACCCTGCGAAGAATGCCGCTCTTAAGTTCGTACGCGACAGAGTGGACGCTTCCTACAAGAGATATACCATGTATATGTCCACGCCTAATCCCGATCCTCAGGTCCTTAAACAGTACGAAACCGAATACTTAACGCAGATCGAAGAATACAAGCGTATTTCCGGCGGTCCGTCGACTTTCTAAGAATTCTCCGGTGAGATTTCTTTAAGTGTTATGAAACACTTTAATTCCGTTTCGGAATAGTTCGATAAAATATAATAATCTAAACATAAATTTAATTAAACGCGTCCTTAAAAGGGCGCGTTTTTTATATGTACGCCGGCATGAGCGGCTTTTTTGTTCTAACCGGACATTTCAAATTAAATAAAAACCGGACATTTTAACTTTACTTGACAGATTTTGCTTTCATTCGTTGACAGGGGTCTTTTTGTTTTGTATAATTGATGTATTAATTAGATTTTATTATAAATTCATAATATTTTAACTTAAGCGTTCATAACATATCATGACATAATATGTATTATATATTTTTTATAAAATAAAAGGAGTGGTAAATATGCTTAAAAATAATGGCTTTTATTTGATCGCACTTTCGCTTGCAATATTACTTGCTTCCGGGGCCAACGCTGGCGCCAAATCTTTTCTCGACTCGCTCGACGAAACTGTCAACTCAATAGATAGGTCAGTCAACGATCTTAATAAATCTCTCGACAAAATAGGCGGCGATATCAACAAATCGCTTGACAGGAACGCTATCACCGCTAAAGGCGTATCGATAACCAATTCCGGATCTAACGTCGATAAGAGCGTCAATACCACCATTAACGGCGTCGGCAATCAGATCACACGCATTTCAAACGATACGGTCGTCGTCATCGATAATGGTAAAAAAACCGTATATCAGACGAATAACGGAACGCTCACTTCCGCCGCGGACGGCGTGTCGAAAACGGTGAGCGGCGTTTCAGGCCAGGTCAATAACACCGTCAGCAAGACTACGCGCGCGCTCGATAAAATGAGCGGCGATCTCGACCGCATCTTCGGCGATATCAATAAATCGGTCGGCGACGCCGGCAGGCAGATCGAAAAAACGGCGGGCGGCGTTGTAACTACAACTAAAACTACCGTCGATAACGCTGGAAACGTCGTCACCAACACCACTAACTCGATCAATAGCGGCGCCACCCGCATCATGAATAACGAACAGGTCATAGCCGTTACCAACGGCCAGTCAAGAAATATCGGCGGCCGCATCAGCGAAGTGATCGGCTCGGTCAATAATGCGATAAACCCCATGGCCAATCAGAATTCAAACCCGCCGGTCAATACCCCTGCCAACAGAATCAACCCGAACGCGGTCTCCGGCAATCCTGAAACCGTTTTTTCTGAAAAGGCGCTCGAAGGAATGGCGCTTCTCGGCGACAGATGGGCGAAACTCAAACTCGACGAGATCCGCGCTAAAAAGATGTCCGATTTGCTCTACACCAAATATAAATCCATCTCATGGCTGAATATATTCAAAAAACTCGGCGCTTACTCCGATTATAAGAACGCCAATAAATATTATTTAACCGCGGCCGAACAGGTCCGCCAGTATGAAGTTGCTAATCCCAACTCCGGCGGCATCGTTCAGGGCATCGATCAAATCAACGAAAGCCTCCTCGAATTCAAGGCGATGTTCGGCGATAAAAAAGCGCAGGCGCAGCTCGAAGTTATCAGGGCGAAACGCGAATATGAAAAGATCAAACTTCAGTACGATTCGGCCGGCCTTATCGAAAAACTCAAATACAGGGGCGAACTTAAATACGCCGAAGCCCGCTATCAGGAAGCGCTTAAAGTTTTCGAGAACGTAAGCCGCGGTGGAGCGATAGTTTCAGGAAACGGTTTGAACGACGGAGTGACCGTCGTCGATAACGCGGCCGACGTCCGCGGTAATACCTACACCAACAATACCGTGACATCGACCGGCAGAACCTATAACAACGGCGAGGCACTCTCGGTCGCTAAAAGCAGGATGGACGCAGCCTACAAAAACTATATCGACTACATGGGCCGGTCGAATCCCGTTCAGTCCAAACTTGACCAGCTCCAGAAAGAATATATGAGCGCCGTTGAAACTTTCCAGAACATCGCTCACGGCAACGGCAGGTAAAAATAAAAAATTAAAAATAAGATAATTTAAGCAATATAAATTCTATAATTTTTTGATGATCGGGAAGAAAGGAAAATATCCTTTTATTCCCGATCATTTTAATATCATATGGAAAGTATTTAGCGGGTGCCGGAATTTTTTTTGCCTGCAAAAATGAATAAGAGACAACAAAAAAGTTAAAATATAAATGTTTTAATTATTTTTCCGATATTTTGCTTATGAAATCATATATTTATAAAATACTATTTTTAGATCTTCCGGAGAGTAAGGGGCACAGCGCCATGAGCAGGATTAATTTTTACAACGGCTTTAATTTTTACGACCCTAAAAATCCCGATTCGGGTTTCAAAAAGATAATTTTAACTTTATTTTTACTTCTGACCACGCTCACGATCGTCAACATAAGCTGCGTGAGTTCAAAATCGAGCAAGGCCGACGGCATCGTCACGCCCGTGAATCTGGCGCGCCTGGTTATGACTGATAAGGCGGCGCAGCTCGAATGGACGATAAATTACGACGAGGATTTCAAGGAATACAGGGTTTACAGGAGCGCGAAACCGAACGTATCGGTGAACTCGGATTCTAAAATGATATACAAGGCGTCCGAACGTTATAAGGTCACCTGCGGCGATTCAGGGCTCGAGCCGGGAACGAAATACTACTATAAAATTTTATCGTATAACGATAATAACGAATATGCCCTGTCCAACGAGGCGTGGGGCGAAACCCCGCTCGGGCCGAACGTCGTTCAGAATGGCGAAATAACGGCGGACACGGTATGGACGACCGCGATGAGCCCCATCGTCGTCAAAGGCGACGTGACGGTCAAATCCGGCGTAAAACTTACGATCGATCCGGGCGTGACCGTGAGGCTTTCGGCGAACGACATGCAGGCCGGCGGCGGCTTCGTACAAAAATCGGAGATCATCGTCAAAGGCACTCTGAAGGCTGAAGGCAGCGTGGATAAACCGATATTATTCATATCGAACGAAAGATATAACACCGCGGGCGACTGGGGAGGCATCCGCTTTGAAAGCGCCTCCGGCGGCTCGAACAACAGTTTGAAATACTGCAAGATAATGCATTCGAGTATCGGAATATACATTTACAAGACCAACGCGGTGCTCGAAAATCTGCAGATCTCGCACACTCTGAATTACGGGATAATCACCGAAGGCTCCGGCTCGCCCATCAGGTACTCTCAGATCAACGACGTAGGCCAGTCGTCGGCGGACGCCGCGGCTATATATTCAAAAAGTACTCCCAATCCGCATATTTATAACTGCGTTCTGGGTTTTACAAGCGGTAACGGCGTGTTCATCGAATCGGGCATGGCGGTGGTCGACCACAATATAATCGCGGAGTGCGAGGGCGCCGGCGTCGTCTGTCAGAGCGAGTCGCTCGATATGATAGTCAATAACGCCATATTCAACAACACCGCCGGGATCAGGAACCTCGGCGCCGTAACGACGGAGTTCAAGCCGGATTTCAATAACCTTTATAATATGCCGGGTTTCGATAGATCATCGATCTATTATTCGGGCTGCACGGCGGGAGCCAATTCGATATCGGCGCATCCAAAGTATGTGAATCCGGACTTTAAATATCCGAACAACGCCGATTTCACTTTAGAGAGCGTATCGCCGATGAAGGGCACCGCGCAGAGCGGCCATGACATGGGGCTCGACAACCCGCTTAACTATGGTGTAAAGTATTAATTTATAAAGAATATTAAAAGGAAATTTATTATGGCATCCGATAAAGGAAAACCGTTATTCAAAATAAAAAGCGGCCGCGAAAAAGAATATTATAAAATTCTCGACTCGCTTAAAACTGTAAAAGTCGCCGTGATAGGCGATATCATCGCTGACGAGTATATAACCGGCGGCTGCGAGCGCATATCGCGCGAGGCGCCGGTGCTTATTTTAAGGCATGAAAGCTCGAAGACCACCCCTGGCGGCGCAGGAAACGCGACGGCGAACGTGGCGTCGCTTGGCGCGAAGGTGTTTTCAATAGGCGCGGCCGACAAAAGCCGCGAGGCGGACGCCGTCATCGATTTTTACGATAAGAACGGCATAAACACCGAGTTCATAGTGCGCTGCGGCGAGTATAAAACCTGCGTGAAGACCAGGATAATGTCGGGCGCGCTCCACACCACGCTGCAGCAGGTTATCCGCATCGACAGGGGCGGCGACGCGCCGCTAGCGGATAAAACCGCCGATAAAATACTCGCCAACTTTAAAAAAGTGGTCAAAATGGTCGACGCCGTTTTGATCTCGGACTATAACTGCGGCCTGTTTACAGATTATTTCTGCGCCGGCCTTCAAAACATTCTGAATAGCGAATATTCAAAAAGAGAAATATTAGTCATCGTCGATTCCCGCCACCGGCTCTTCGACTTCAAAGGCGCATACACCGCGACGCCGAACGAATCGGAAGCGCACGAGGCCTCGGGCGTGAGGATCCGCGATAGTAAAACCCTCATCGACTGCGGCCGCAAGCTTCTTAAAATGACGGGCGATAAGACCATGCTTATAACGCGCGGCTCCGCCGGCATGGCCTTTTTCGACGAATCGGGCGCGCTGCACGAAACCGCTATAACGCGCCGCGACGAAATAGCCGACGTGACGGGCGCGGGCGATACGGTCGCCGCCATGCTCGCCGCAAGCCTTCCGCTCACCACGAAAAAAGGCGACCCCGTTTTATCGGTCGAACTCGCCAATATCGCCGGCGGCGTAAAGGTTATGAAGCGCGGCACCGCGCAGGTTACCAACGCCGAAGTGCGTGCGGAGATCGTCCGGATTTTAAAGAATTCGTGAACGCCGTCGCGCCATAATCTCTTGTTTTAAACTATTTTGGCGATTGGCTCGACATGCGTTAAAAATTTTCAAAAAAATCTTTACAAAGTTAATAAAATGTGATATACT
>MGFH01000144.1 GCA_001791795.1 Candidatus Wallbacteria bacterium GWC2_49_35 | reverse complement strand
GCGCATACGCCGCCGTGCGCATTGTAGCTTATACTCTTCTTCGCGCCGCCGATCTTTTTGGCGTCTTCGGCCTTCTTCACCCCGGCGCCCCTTTCGCCCCTGCCATCCTCCGGCGCAGGCCGGCCGCTTCTTTTACCATACCCTTGTTTTACAGATGCGTTTCCGCCTCTGCCGGCGGAACCCTTGGTGGATTTTACGTCTTTTTTAATATCTTTATTTATCATAATGCTTATATGATAACAGATAAAACGATATATTTCAATAAGAATTTGACATAAGAACTTTAAGACTTTCAACCGTATTTCGTATGATTTTCATTGATAAGTGGAAGGGAACGGACTGACAGCCCTTTCCCTTCCACTTAAAATCCCCATCCCTATCCCTAAACTGCCTGACGCTTTATGTCTGCTGGCTGCCCTCTTATCTGTCTTGCCTTTAATTCATAACTTTTACCATTTTCCACAGTCTTGCCTGCTGATATTTCGCCGGCGGAGCCGCTTTGCGTCTCCGCCGGCATGGCAATATGGCATCACCGTGAATTAACACTCTTGCTCACGTTAAATAATCAATAAGTAAAAATACTTTTTGGTTCACTGTGATGTTTAAAATTGCCTTATTTTAAGTGTCTTTTGAATTGTTAATTGCCTTCCGTGAGCTAAAAACCGAACTTACAGGGGTGCGATAATGCCACGCAGTTGCGCGCATGCGCGCAACTGCAAAACGCACGGCATCTAAGACAAAAATTCAAGGCACTGTCATAAAAAAGTAAAGTAATGAATTAAAGGCACAAAAAATAAATCCCGCATAATAATTTTATGCAGGATTATGTATATGTATATGTTGCAGAATATATTTATGCTTATTTTAGTTTGTTTAGTTTATTTTAGTTTCGCAAGCAATTCTTCGCAAGCTTTCAGTATATCGGCGCTATCTTCGGATTTGGCGTTTTTAGCCGATTTGATGATGCGCTCGAGTCTTTTAGCCGCGCCTGATTTATTATTTTCGAGCAGATTGAGGTAGGCCATTTCGTATTCCTGGGAGAGCGTTTTAGGGCGTTCGTAGTGTTTTTTGGAAAGTTTAATTTTGCCCGAGGCCTGATCGAAGCTGTAGAAATGGCTGAATTCGACGTGGGGCGCAATGGATCCGGGCGCGTTGAGATAGCCGCCTATTATCATCGTAAGGCCGTCGCTGACCTTACCGCCTATATTCGCGGGTTTGATGATATCGAATTTCCCTTCTTCGACGCCGTCGGATTTGAAGGCGATCTTGAATGTTTTTTCGCCGGACTGCCCGTTCTTTTCGGCTTTAAGCACGAAGACCTCCATGAGATTTTTCATGCCGCCGCGCCTTAAGAATATAATTTCTTTATTGCCGCAGCCGTCGATATCGGTTAATTCGAGTTTTTCGATATATATCGAAAAACCGTCGATCACGGTTATTTTACCGTCCGCGAAGAGCGCGAGTTTCGATTCCGGCGCGCCGCCAAGTTCGGCCTCGGAGGTTTTATCGATGGTGATAATTATGTCGTCCTTTTTATCGCCGTCGATATCGCCGAACGCGGTAAAGCCGAGAGTTTCGTTTTTATCGATCTTTTCGAGTATCTTTTCGTCGAGCGGCCTGCCGGCGGCGGCATCGTCCGCCATAGCGGCTGACGGCAGACAGAACGAAAGGGCGGCGGCAAGCGCGAGCAATATTATAGTTTTATTATATACCCCGACGGTTTTGCCGAAAGCGCGGTCTGATATATCGCGTATACATTCCATTTTGATAATATTCTTCATTGATAATCACCTTTTAAATTATTTTATCCGTTCATTTACGGGCATTTTAATGGGAATTGAGCCACGCCTCTTCCGCGGCGGATATTCTTACGTTAAGCCTTTTTCTGATGCTGATGGCGTAGTGAATGGATTCGCGCGGTATGGAGTTGCTGTTGACGATTTGTTCCCAGCTCATATTTTTGAGCGCCGCTCTTCCGGGGCCGCCGTTATATGCGGCAAGCGCCTTGGCGAGCATCGACGACGCGTCATCGCCGGAGGTTTTCCAGTCGGAGCGTCCAAGCTGCGTGTCTATATATTTAACGCCGAATGCGAGGTTCACTTCCGGGTCGTATATGTTTCCGGCGGAGTCGGTATGGAAGGGCATTATCTGCATGAACCCCATCGCGCCGCATGACGAAATTATCATTTTTCTGTCGCGCCAGTGGTATTTGCCCGATTCCTGCGTCAGTATGCCGTGGACAAGGGCTTCTTTCGATATCGAGTTTCCGGAGTTATCGACGAGGCCTGAGGGCATATTTTTCATGGTAGCCGCCGAATTGGATACCCATTTAGCGAATTCAGGGCTGGTTTTAGAGACCGTGCCGGCGGGATATTTAGCGAGAGCCGCCTGGAGCATCTTGCCGTGTTCGAGCAGTTTTTTCTTTGTGGCTTCGTCGAGGGAGCCTTTAGTGTAGGTCTTTCCGGCGCTCCAGCTGCCGAACGTGGCTGACTGGAATTTTTTCAGAGATTCGCCGAACCCGTTGAATCGGCCGTAGCCGAGACCGGCGAGTATCTGAGAGGCCACTTCGGGCGTCACGCCGCCCGGATCGGAGGGCAGCTGTATCGATTCAAGAACGTTCTTTCCGCCGGATGACGCGTCGCTGACTCCGGGGCCGGTGGTGGTGGTCGTATCGGCCGCGGGCGGCGCGCCTTTTTTAATATAACTCGAGTGGCAATAGCCTATAGTGCCGTTCGACAGTTTCACTTTATACCAGTCGCCTTCGACGCCGATGATGGTCAGCTGCGTCCTGTCGGCGAGTTCCTGCATTATGGGGTTCGACGTGGACGGGCCCGATCTTAAATTGAGCGAGCTGTCGACGTCGACGTATGCGGGAACGTTATCGGCCGAGGGCGGGTCTTCGATCGTGTCGATGAGTTTAACGAACGATCCGTTGATCCACAGGGGATTCGAATGGCCGGCGACTTCGATCTTGTACCAGCCGTCCTGCTTGTCAAGCACCCTGAAGCGCGCGCCGTTAGAAAGGGTATCTACCGCCGGATTATTGATGCCGGCGCCCACCCTGAGGCTGACGCTTTCGGCGTCGGGCAGGGAAACCGTGCCGTAAATATTGTCGGGCATCATATTGTTAAGCTGGACGCCGGATACGTAATAGCCGTTGATCCAGGCCGTCGAGCCGTTATAGTTGATTTTGTACCAGCCGAGGTTTTCTTCGAGTATTTTAGCGTTGTCGCCGCGGTGCAGTTTTCCGATTATCTGGTAATTGGTGCCGGGGCCGGTTCTGACATTAAGGTAGGAATCTTCAGACACGTTGACGGTGCCTTCCGCGCCGCTGGTTATCCTGCCTTTATTGAGCGAATCGAGAACATTCGATACTTCATCGGCATAAGATACGCCGCCGATGACCGTTATACATGCCAATACCGATAAAACGAGTAATAAAGCCGATCTTACACTGAAGCGAAGCCTGGAAGCAGGATAATTCATACTCATCACCTTCATTTTTTTATTTATAATTTAATATCTGGATTTTAATAATTATACTAAAAAAACCGGATAATGTTTCATTTAAATTACGTCGGTGAAATTAAGTTTTAAGCGCTGCGGTCCGCCATGAATTCGCAGAACCGCCGCAAATTTTCTTTAATATCACCGTCGCCGTCTATCTTTTCAAGGCATGAAACGGACCGCTCAACGTATTTTCGGGCTATTTTCATTGACCGGGCGGGAGTGTCGTATTCGCGGCACATGTCGATAATTCCGGCCGCGAAACCGGCGGGCACTTTTTTATTTTTAACCGCCGCAATTTTTTTCATAACGTCCCGGCGCGTTTTATCGTCGAGCAGATCGAAGAGTATAAGAACGGGAAGGGTTATCTTTCCTTCGAGCAGGTCCTTCGCGGCGGGTTTACCGATGGTCTTCCCGTCGGAGACCACGTCGAGCACGTCGTCGGCGATCTGGAAGGCTATTCCCATATTGAGCCCGAATTTCGACATATTTTCGATATCGGCCCGCCTCTTCGGTTTCGCGCAGTAAGCGCCGAGCGACGAGCATTTTGAAAGAAAGCGCGCGGTCTTGTTCTCTATTATTTTGATATAGTCGTTGAACGTGATATAAGGGTTGAAGTTATTTATATTCTGGAATATTTCACCCTCGCACATCGAACGCGCGGCTTTAAGAAGATTGTCGGCGAGGTATTTGTCGTTGAACGCCGATATCAGTCCGAACGCCTGGCAGTAAAGATAATCGCCGAAGAGCACCGCTGCGGTATTGCCGAATTTATTATTGACCGAGGGTTTGCCCCGGCGAACCGCCGAATTGTCTATTATATCGTCGTGCACGAGGGTGGCCGAATGGATAAGTTCAACGGCGGCGGCTGTTTTAACGGCCTTAGGGTTAATTTTACCCGCCAGCGCGCATGAAAGAAGAAGAAGGGCGGGCCTGACCCGCTTTCCGCGCGAATCGAATACGTAGCCGCTCATATCGTCTATGGCCTTGAAGTCGGAGCTTAAAGTATCGCTTATGGCTTTTTCTACCGAGCCGAGTTCTTTTTTTACGGGTGATATTATATCTGAATAATTCATAACACGCTTATTTTACATTAATTGCTTTATTTTTTCAACTAATAAAATGAAAAAAAATGCCGATAAACAGATAAATGGTATAAGTATTTTACAGGAGCACATTATATGGAACTATATTATTTCACGCCGTCAGCGCAAACCAGCGAGCCGAACGCGTTCGAGTTCGAGGGGTCGAAAATAGGTAATTCCAACGTGATCACCTCGGTCAGGAACGATTTCGTCAAATCGTCCTCGAACCATATCAACGTTGACGAAATAGTCCTCGAAAAAATGTTCGCGCACATTAAAAGCATCGAAGAAAAAGAAAAGGTCTTTTTATGCGACGTTATTATCCACGGCGTGCGCGTGAGGCTTACGACCACATCGCGCCACATCTCGGAATTTTTCACCGACAATTTCTACAACCCGCGCGAATATTCCGAACAGGCTCAGGAAACGGGCGTCGTCCGCCAGGGAAGCATAGTACCGTTCAAGGTCAACGTTTACGCCATCAACGGCGTGTTCGATAGCGTTCCGCTTTACTGCTACAATACTTCTACTAATTCCATATATATTTTCAACTGCTCGTTCTATAAAGTTATACATGACATCGTAATAGAGGCCACGGCTAAAATTTTACGCGAGGACCGCGGGTTCATTATCGAAAAGACAACGGCGATCGAAAAAAGCAAAAATTCCGTCGCCTTTATAGGCTGCAACCATTCAAACTTCGAATGCGAGGACCGCTTCTGCGCCCACTGCTATAAACTGGTCCAGAACCCGGCGTATAAGCTTCAATCCCTTAATTACACGGTTTTCCGCTTCACGTTTAAAAACAACGCAGGCGACAGATATTTATCGCCTATAAAGGCTGTAATGCCCGACGGCAGCATAAAAAAAGGGGCCGATCTGCTCGAATTCCTCGCAAGCTGCATAAGCGACGAAAACATTTATATAGCCAACCTCAACGCCATGCTTTCCTGTCTTACGCCTTCAGACGAGAAGGTCGAAATTCCGCTTTCAGGCATCGACGTAAAAAAAGGGGCTGAAATTTTTTCATACCCGCTTTTCAAGAATTTTTACCAGAAAACTTCCACCATCAATCATTATCCGGCGGCCGCCTACCAGTTCCTCCATTCGAAGCTGGAAAACGTCCCTGAAATAACCCAGGAATACATGATTTCCAACTCACAGAGGCTCGAAGACTTCGTGCGCGGCGAGCTGCGCGGTTCAAAAGACGCCTCCATAGCCAAATATTTCAATTCCATCTCCGAAGAGGACGGCAAGAAATACGTGGCCCGATTCAGCTGCTTCGAAGAATCATACGTTTTG
Organism: Candidatus Wallbacteria bacterium GWC2_49_35; assembly: GCA_001791795.1. GTDB lineage: Bacteria > Muiribacteriota > UBA9980 > UBA9980 > UBA9980 > UBA9980. The sequence continues at coordinate 482 of MGFH01000144.1, read as the reverse complement.
ATCGACATGGCTAAAATATTCGGCAAGGTGAAGATAATAACCAACCCGTTCGAATGTTCGAAACTCAAAAGTCTGTCAGTTTTCCGCCGCCAGGCGAAAACCGAAAAAATCGATTCGGCCGTTTTCCTCAAACACATGCCGGACGCTCAGAAAAATAACGCGGGCGGAACTATTCTTTTAAAGACCGCCGCGGCCCTGTGCCTGAACAATATCAGCATATGCGAATTAAATATTTTCGACGGTATCGAAGCGCCGGACGCCGGCGAAGGCTTTAATATAAAGGCGGTCTACGAGGAGTGCATTAAAAAGATGTTCTCGATCGAGGAAGGAAAGCCTAAAGCCGAAAATATAATCGACGGCTCGAACTATAAAACTTTGTTCCCGCCGCCACCGCCGCCGAAATCATAAAAGCCTGTCAATAGTTTTTAAAAAATAATTTGAACAAAATTACTAACAATTTCAATATTTTAAAAAGCCTTGAT
>MGFH01000143.1 GCA_001791795.1 Candidatus Wallbacteria bacterium GWC2_49_35 | reverse complement strand
TCACCTTTTTACACAAAAAAATAAAAATTCCATTCAGAATTTTACAGGTAAGTTGAGAGTTGAGAACGGAGAGTGGAGAACTAGAGGACTTTTGATGATTTGAAATATAGTTAAAAATATAAATATTCCATTTTATTTGTCAAAAATCCTTAACTCTCCACTATGCACTCTCCACTCTCCACTAAATTAAAGTCCTTTCATTTCCTTCGGCAGGAGAGTATCCTGAATTTTGGTCGGGTCGGCGAATTCCTGCTCGGGCCTGAAATTGAGCTTTTTAGACCCGCGCTGGTTGATATATTTAGAAAGTTCGAGGTTGATATTCATCGGCACTTCGACACCCGCCTTCGTGAGGCCCTGGCGTAAAAGCGCTTCGGCCTTCGAGGCGTAAGCTACCGAATCTCCTGCTATGCGCATGGCCTCGGGCGGATTGTGGAATCCGACGGAGTTTTCCGCGCCCAGGAATATCGAGCGGTAAAACGCCTCTAAATAATATTGCTTGGCTTTGTCGTAAATGGCGGTTTCCATGGTTTTTCCTTTTTCCTGCTCCAGATGGGCGAGTTCGAACAGCTTCGCGGCGGTCGCCACGGCGTAGCCCGAGCGGTTCATGAGAGCGAGCGTTTTTTCCTGGATCGCGACCACGCGTTCTTTGAGCCATTCAGGAGTTTCGGCATGGCACTGAAGGCAGGCGCGCATATCTTCCTTGAGAGGGCTTTTCACGTCGTGGTCGGAAATTTTGTTGGCGCCGACGCGCTTATAAGGCATGTGGCAGTCGGCGCATGCAGCGCCGGCCTTGAAGTGAGTGCTGTTGCGGGTGAAAAATTCGAATTCGGGGTGGCGGATGAATCCGACCTTGAATCCCGTCACGGCCTGTTTCCATTCGTTGTGCGCCGGGCTTTCCTTGATGTTGGCGATTATGGTCTCCACAGATATGTCGCCCCATTTTCCGCCCTTCCAGGGGAATATGACGTCCGTTGATTTCATCCCGGCGTCTTTGGGGATTATATAAGTGACGTGGCACTGGGCGCAGGCGACGTTGCGCATCTCTTCTTTAGAGCACGACGCGTGGCCTATGGTTTCAAGGCCTTTCAATATGGTCCATTTGGAAACTTTCAGATCCATCGTTTTATTATCGTGGCAGTCGATGCACGCCACGCCAAGCTGGCGGTGGTTTTCGGGTATCATGTTGACCGCGTCTTTATATGGCGAACTGAATATGGCGCCTTTAGTGTCGCGGACGAGTTTATCGGCGTAGGGGCTCTTGCAGGCGAGGCACGCGCCGCCCGCCTTGACGCGCGAAGAGTCGACCTCGCTCTGGTCGATCATCATATAGTGGTGGCCGCGCGGCTCGTTATATTCGATGCCGAAGCCCCAGCCGTTGAAAAGAAGCGCCATATAGGGAAATTCGCTTAATTTGTCGTAGATTATCCCGTCGTCGTCCCAGCCTTTTTTATATGCGCTTTTATTCGATCTGCGCGGCTCTTTCGTCCTGACCCAGGAATCATATTCCAGCGGATACAGCTGACCCCATTTCGACGGCTCGAATTCGCCGTCCGCTATAACGCCGGTCTTGACCTCGACCGGCTTCGGCGGCGCGTAAACAAAAACCACCGATATCACTGCCAGAGATACGGCTATGGCCGCCGCGCAGAGCGAAATTATTATTTTTTGAATATTCATGATCGTACCCCTTATATAATAAAATATTAAATATTGTTAATATGTGATATATCAAACGGCCGCGGCCGTTAAAAAATTCCGGCGGTCTTGTGCCTTATGCTCCTGTGGCAGGATACGCAGTCGCGCCCGGCCATGTCAAGTTTGAATACGACTTCGCTGTGGCACCTTATGCAGTTATTTTGAACTACTTTTTTGCCGTGAGCGCTGAGCCGCGGCGTATCGGAAAAATTACCCGTGAAAAAAAGCGCGAGGTCCTTGTTGCCGTCCACGGATTTCCAGAATAAATGTTCGATCTTATTGTCGTTCGGAAGATGGCAGTCGACGCACTTTTTGCCCCTGTGCGCGGCGGCGTGGTTGAAATCTTTATAATGGCCGTCGTGCAGATGGCATTTAGCGCAGAATTCCGGCGATTCGGAATATTCGTAAAGTCCGCCGGGCATGAAAACTATATACGCGCCCGCGGCCGCTCCGGCGCAAAGAAGAACGGCGGCCAGCATTATGATCTTTTTAAATTTTACGGCCGTTTCTAATATAAAGTTGATATTTATGCTCGACATAATTTTTATTATAACATATTATTTGCTGAAGTAAAATCTAAAAATATAATCGATTAATTAATTTCTTAAAAATAATTTTATGATATAATATGATTTATGAATATTTTAACTTCCGGCAGAATAGAGCGCGAAAAGATCACGATCGGATATATGATCGAAATATACTGCTCGGTTTCGCACGGCGGCGATAAGAGCGCCTCGAAACTTTGCGGCGCCTGCGAAGAACTGCTCGCCTATGCCCGCGCCCGCCTCGATAACTGCGTTTATAAGGGGGCCAAGCCGGCCTGCTCGAAATGCAGGGTCCACTGTTATAAAAAAGATATGCGCGACAGGATAAAAGACGTTATGCGCGTAAGCGGCCCCCGCATGATGATTTATCACCCGCTGCTGGCGCTGGCCCATCTTTTTGATGCTTTAAAAAGAAGCGAAAATGTGGTATAATTTTAACTGTAAATAAAAAAAATAAAAAATACATAAAATCGAAATAATAGAAAAGAAATTAAATTACGGAGGAATGATCATGAAAGAGTTTTTATTAACGGCTAATACGCTAATAGTATTTGTTGCGGTATTGATTTTGATATCTTCTTCGGCAGCCCTGGCGGTGGAGGTCGTAGGGCACCGTGGCGCCGCGTTCTACGCTCCCGAAAACACGATCGCTTCGGTTAAAAAAGCCCTTGAAATGGGCGTAGACGGCGTCGAGATCGACGTTTATTTGACTAAAGACAAAAAAATCGCCGTCATTCACGATAAAGACACCAAACGCGTCAGCGGCGGCGCCTCCATGCTTAAAGTGGCGGAAAGCACCTGTGAGGAGCTTAAAAAAGTGGACGCCGGGTCTTTCAAGGGCGTGGCGTTCAAAGATGAAAAAATACCTATGCTCGAAGAAGTGCTTGATGTTGTGCCGGCCGGCAAAAAATTATTCATAGAGATCAAATGCGGCGTCGAAATAATGCAGAGTCTGGTTCCGATGATACAAAACTCCGGCCGTGCCGAAACGATAGTTATCATAAGTTTCAGCCTCGACGTGGCGGCGCTCGCTAAATTGACGCTGCCGCGCTGCGAGTCATACTGGCTGCTCGACGCCGATTTTTTCTCTTCGGCTAAAATAGAGGACGCCATAAAAATAGCCGCAGCGAATAAACTTGACGGCCTCGACATAGATTATAAGTTAGCTTCGGCCGAAGTAATTAGAAAATCCAGAGCGGCAGGGCTTAAATTTTACGTATGGACGGTTGACACGCCTGAAACGGCGCTTATTTTAAAATCATACGGTCTCGACGGCATAACCACCAACAAGCCTGACGCCATAATCGAAAGGGTCCGCGAAAAAACCGCGCGCTAGGCGCAGAATTCGTCGCAGAACTCAGCGCACAGCGCCGCGAAAACTTTCGCCGCGTTGATTATATCGCCGTTTTCCACGCAGAACCGCGGATGGTGCAGCGGAAAGCCGGCCGATCTATCCTCTTTTCCGCATCCGAAAAAAACGAACGCCGACGGAGCTTTCTGAGCGTAATAAGAAAAGTCTTCGCTTCCCATCGAGCGGTCGTGCCTGGCCAGAAACCCGCTTTCGCCAAGCGCTTTGCGGCATGCGGCCGCGAATATTTCGACGGCGCTTTTAGCGTTCACCGTCACCGGGTAGCCGTCGATCCATTTAATGCTGTATTGCGTGCCGAATTCGGCGCATTTCGATTTTATAACGTGTTCGAGTTTTTTCTTGAGCGCCGCGCGCGTTTCAGGGTCCAGGCTTCTGATCGTGCCGGAAAGGCTAGCCCGCGCCGGCAGGATATTTCTGGCCGTGCCTGAATTTATAGTGCAGAAGCTGATGACCGCCGGGATGAAAGGACTGGTGTTTCTCGATATTATTTTTTGCGCGCCGGTGATCAGTTCGGCCGACTGAAGGATAATATCGTCGGCATCGTCCGGCTTTGCCCCGTGGCCGCCGCGTCCGGAAAGTTCAAGTTCGAATTCGTCCACGGCCGCCATCACGGGACCTTCCATCACAGAGGCTTTTCCCGACGGCAGGTTAGGCATAACGTGAAGCCCGAAGGCCATTTTAACATTTTCCATAACTCCGGCCGCGATCAGCGGGACCGCGCCGCCCGGCGATTTTTCTTCGGAAGCCTGGAAAATAAAGCGCAGGGCGCTTAATTTAAACGAGCGTCTGAGAGTTTTGTAATTTGCGGCGGCCGCGCGCAGCGCACCGTAAAGCGCCGTCATGTGAACGTCGTGGCCGCAGGCGTGCATTTTTCCGGCCGCTTTTGAACTGAAGCGGAGCCCCGTTTCCTCGTTTAACGGCAGGGCGTCCATGTCCGCGCGCAGCGCGGCGACGCCCGAAGCGTAATTGTCGTCTTTGAAAACGACATCGACCCAGAAGCCGAAAGTTCCATCAGCGTGGCAAATTTTTAAAAATTCTTTTTTTTCGATATTCGATAATATGAATTTTTTGGTTTCCGCTTCTTCGTCTGAAAGTTCCGGATTCGCGTGCAGATGCTCGCGGAACTTTAACAGCGCTCCGGAGCCGGCGTCGATATG
>MGFH01000142.1 GCA_001791795.1 Candidatus Wallbacteria bacterium GWC2_49_35 | reverse complement strand
CATCTGATTAAATGTGATTTGTAACAATTAAATGTGATTTATAACAATTATCTTTTTGTGTTTTTAAATAAATGTGATTTATAACAAATAATTGTTAAAACTATTGATAACAGTAGATAATAAATGTTACCTCTGCACGGACGGGCGGCGGACTTGACCGCTGTACGGAAAAATTTTGGCCGGCGCTTCGAGGCCGCGAAGCGGACTCGAACTAACGAAAACATAAAGATGAAAGAAAAAGATAGAAGAAGAAAAAGAAAATTGAAAATAAAAAAAGAAGCGTTAATGATCGTTATAGATCCCGCCGAACTTCCCAGCGCCCGCCTTTGTCGGGGCCGACGCGCTCTATCACGCTTGTTTTTTTCAAGTTATCGAGATGATATTTTATACCGTTCTGGCTGATGCCGATAATGGACGCGAGCTCTTTGCGGGTAATGCAGGGATTCTTTTTCAATTCTTCAAGGATTTTCTGGGTAGTTTTCTGGGTAGCAGGTCTTGAATGTTTATTGAAAATTGCCCTGAAAAATGTTGAAGATTCGAACCCCGGTTCGTTCAAGCCGGCGCCGGTCATTTTAATTCTTTATAACTTCCATGCGTTTTGCATTTAACGTCATATTGCAGCTTGTTTGCGGAACCGCTTATGACTATCATATAATCTTCGTCGGGATTTTGCAGACAGCGCGAGGTTTGCTTTATATATTTATTTTTGACTAACTCGTTAATGGTTACTGTCGGCGTCAGACCGCCTTCCATATCGTAAAGTTCCAATGCCATATATATATGATCCATTTCTTTTTTGCATTTGATCGCCCGTATTTCAGCGACGATTTTTTTAGTGTCGGGCGAAGGGCCGGCTCCCTTCGCTTTTAATATGTCGAGATTTTTTTTGTGACCATAAGCTTCGGCGTAATCCCACGCGCTGCGGCCTTTACTATCTAACGCGGCGATGTCCGCGCCTTTTTCGAGAAGGTAGGTCAATATTTCAAAATGCCCTTTGGAAGCGGCCGCCATAACTGCCGTATAATCGTTTGCACCCGAAAGATCCATGGTGATTTGAACGAATTTGGTATTCACGTCAACGCCGTTTTCGACGAATTTCTTCACTTCATTAAGATCGCCTTTATTGACCGCGCTTATAAATGCGTCTTTATCGCTCGATGATATTTTGGAGCCGCCTGGCAGGGTGTCTTCGGCGGCAGCCGCGTTGTTTGTAAATATTTGAGGCGCAGTGAACGAAGCGGGAATATAGATTACCGATATTGCCAGGGTTGCTAATATTGTCAAAACAATAGATTTAACAGAAGATAACGGCGGCACGGCGGTTCCGTAAATAAACGATATTTTTTTACTCATAATCATTTCTCCTTTTAAATTTTAGATTAAATTCTGTTTTTTTTATAACGAGGCTTTTCAATAATTTTTATCATATCATAAAAGCATCCGTTTTTCAATGAAATTAGATACACTAAAAAGAGAATTTTGATTTTTATAAAATGATGTGTTATAATATAGTGAAAAATACAGACGGTAATGCCTATTACCTCTTAAGGCCGGGTGATATTGATATGCTTTCAGACAGTGACAGACAGGTAATAATTAAATGCGCGAAAAAATATAATGTCGCCATGGTGATCCTTTTCGGTTCGGCCAGGGAGGTTTCAGACGCAAACGATATAGATATTGGCGTTAAAGGCCTGGCGCCGGAGCATTTTTTTGAATTTGGCTGGGAATCATGCCGCGATCTGTCCAGGCCCGTCGATGTTATAGACCTCGATGATAATTGCCTGTTCAGCAGGCTCGCCGAAAAAGACGGAGAGGTCATTTATGGTTAGCGTGATAGATAAAATAGCAGCCGAACATGAAAATATAATCAAGGTCCTCGACGAAATACGGAAGGCTTCTAAAAGAGAAGAAATGGAAATGGTAGTGTTAGTCGGAATCGGCGCCACTCCTTTGCTTAACGGTTTCCTGCGCTTTTCAGGGAGCGAAATTTAAATAATTATTGTGTATGTTAGACAGCCACATCGTCCGTTGATTTTCCATAAAATTTAATATAAAATTTATGAAGGAGGGATCGATATTTATTTTCGAATAATATTTATATCGTGCCTGTTGACGATCGGCGCATTCGTAGGCGCGGCGGCCGCTCCCATACATGAAAAAGCCGCCGCCGGCGATGCGGCGGCGATGAACGCCATGTGCGCCGCGGACGAAAAATGCCTGATCGAGCGCGATGGCATGGGCAGCACTCCTTTGCATCACGCCGCGTTGAAAGGGCATATCAAAATAGTCAGGTATCTGGTTATGAAAAAAGTCAAAGTGAACGCTAAAAACTCTAACGGCATGACTCCGGTGCATATGGCCGCCATGTCAGAAAACAAGGCAGCCGGCAAGGAGATCGTCGAATTTCTCGCCTCGTGCGGCGCCGGGATCGACGAGCCCGCAAAATATAATGAGACGCCATTACTTTGCGCGGCGCTGTTCGGGAATTTCGGCGTGATGGAATTACTGCTTTCAAAAGGCGCGAACATAAATTCAAAGGGCGCCGGTCAGAGTTCGGTACTTCTCGAGGTAGTCGAAGGCCAGCGCCTCCCCGCTAAATACGATATCATGAAATTCCTTCTCGAAAAAGGCGCCGACCCGAACCTCGGCGACGTCAATGGATTCACTCCGCTGCAGCGGGCGGTGATGTCGCTCGGTACGCGGGAGGTAAACCTTCTCATCGATATGAAAGCCGACGTCAATTTAGGGAACAAAGAAGCGAATACCCCGCTTTCATGGGCGGTCGACAGAAAAAATTTCGATATGGTCAAACTCCTGGTCGATCGCGGCGCGCGCATAAACGACGTGCGGCAGGGGCCTTGCCGCAGATGGACTGCCGTTCACGAGGCGGCGGGCGCTAAGAATGCGGAAATTATGAGATACCTTATATCGAAGGGAGCCGATCTGAGCAAGCTCGACTCCGATTTACAGACGCCCATTTTTTACGCGGCGCGCGCCGGCGATTTTGAAATGGTGAAACTTCTCGTTGAAAACGGAGCGTCGGCAAAGGTTGCGGACTGCAGGGGAAGAAGCCCCATAGGCGAGGCCGTCAGGCTCGGCGCCGCCGACATCGTGTCGTATCTGAAAGATAAAAGCGCGCCGACCGCCGAAGTGTGCCTATTGAACGACGCGATCGCCTCCGGAAAACTCGAATACGTCGAAATGTTCATAGGCATGGTGCCTGATATAAATGCGTCTGAAAGTTTTGGCGCAAGCCCTGTAGTCGAAGCGATCAAATCGAAAAATATCGAAATAGTCAAATTGCTCATCGCGAGGGGCGCGGTCGTCGACGGCGCGTATCACAGAAACAATGACACGCCTCTGCATTACGCGGCGAAGACCGCAGACGAGAGCATCTGCGTTCTGATAGCGTCTAAATTCAAAGACATCGATATACGGAGCCTCGATCGTAAAACGCCGCTCTTATGGGCGGTCGCTCATGGCATAACGGCCAACGCGAAGTTTTTGATATCGAAGGGTGCCAGAACCGACGTCGTCAACGATGACGGAAACACTCTGTTGCACCACGCGGCCATGAAGTGCGGAAAGGAAATGATCGACCTGCTCATCGCTTCGGGCGCTCCGACGGGGGCGAAAAATAAAAAAGGCGAAACGCCGCTGATAACGGCCGCAAGGATCGGCAACCAAACCCTCATGGCGGCGCTTATCGCAAAGGGCGTCAGCGTCAACGAACGCAACAGGAACGGGAACACCGCGCTGCACTACGCCGCATGGAGCGGACGCGAAGAAAGCGTCGATATGCTCATCGCCGCCGGCGCGGATAAAAAGATCGTCAATAACGAAGGAAAGCCGCCAGACATCAAACCGAAACAGCGGCCTGAAAGTAACACCATGTTTGACAGGGTCATTAAGAAGGCCGTCGAATATACCAACTATAGTAAGCGAAATTAGTTAGTTTACATCAGGAAGGCCGGCAATAATTTTTCGGAGCGAAGCCTCCGCAGGCGCCATAGGCGCCGAGGACCAGCGAGCGGAGAAAAGATTATTGCCGGACAGCAAAATTAATTTATGTCTTTTACTATAGCCTCGAATATATTAACAGCAAGGTTGAGAACATGAAACATGAAAGAAATTTTAGCGCGATACTGAATTTTAAGATTGTTATGACTATTGCAGCGGTTTTGCTGATTTTAGCGCAGGCCGCCCCTGCTCATGCCGTCACTGAATTCGTCACCGTGGTGAAGGTGTTGGGCGAAAACAGCGGTATCGTCGAACGCAAGAACGGCGACCGCTGGCATATCGAAGTGGGCCCTGAGGCTTCTTTTTTCTGGCGGTATGAAGGCAAGCAGGCGCGAATAAAGTCGGCCAGCACATTCTGCGGCCCGGGCGTCCGGATATTGCTGCCGGAAGACAGGCAGGAAGCGTCTGTGTGGAACGCCAGGCTGATCGGAAATTCAGATAATAAAGGGGGCGTCCGTGCGGCGGGCGGCGAGGCTTTTGAAGAAAATGCCGGCTACGCCGGCAGCGGCTATGACAGGTTCCGGGCGGAATACGACGGTAAAACCGTGGAAAGCGCCATCGACGGCAGGTTCGACGGCTGGAAGGGCGGAACGGTCGTCAAGCTGAAGAGCGGCGAGATCTGGCGGCAGAAGCGGTTTTACTACCACCACTACCGTCAATGCGGCCCGCTTTCGCCGAAAGTCACCATATATAAGCTGGGGCCCGTTTATAAAATGCAGGTCGAAGGCGTGCCGAAAGCGGTCGAGGTCGAAGAGTTGGAATAATAAAAAAATCAATTGCCGGTTATTAAAAAATAGGATAAAAAATATAAAATTAAGAAATTAAGAAATTAAGAAAAAATATAAAATTAAGAAATTAAGAAATTAAGAATTTAATAAAAAAATATAAATTATTAAATATTTGAAACATGACGCTTTGAGGCCGCGAATGCGGCCTCAAACTATTTTCAAAAGAAAAAAAATCAACGGCATATCGCCAGATTTATTTTAGTTTCGAAAAGCCTTCGGGCTTCAATAGCAGCGCTTTGCCAAGGTCTTTGTACGAAACGGCGAACTCGGCGTGATCGCCTGCCGCGTGTATCACTTCGGCGCTGATGACCAGCGAGTCTTTCGTGAAGTAAAAAGCGGCGGAAGGGTCTTTGAACCGGGTCAATAATTCCTTTTTGTCGAAACCGGCGATAATGTCTTTAAGCGCGCCGGCCGAGCTGAGATCGAGGTCTTCGCCGCGGGGCACGTAGCCGCCTTTCAGAAAAAGTTCGACAAGGCTTTGATCTACCGTTACCACTTCGCTCAATTTAAGCGTCTTAAGAGCGTTCAGATCGATATTCGCAGCGGCGATCACATCTACAGGGTGGGCGGCGTTTTTTACATTTGCGAATACGCAATATTTGACGCTCAATATATTGGAACCGATATATTCTATCGTGTAGTTTCCGTCCATTTCAACGTCTTTCAGTTCTTCGGCGAACGGGCTTTTTATCGCGAGCGCGTGGTCTTTGATGAGGGCGTTTATTTTTGACATTTTCGCGGCGTCGCTCATGCCGGATATCTGAGGATAGTTTATTTTGATGAGTTTATCGGTATGCGTCGCGGTCTTGAATTCGATGCCGGAAGCGAAAGCGGCGTTGCCGGCCATGAGAAGGATCGATGCGGCAATCGTGCAAAAGAATATTGCGGATAAAAAGAGGATGAAATAATTGTTTTTCATTTGTGCGTGGTCTCCTTATTTGATTTGTGTTCTGTAATTGCGTCTGAAATCCAACAATATTTGTGGCAGGTTATTTTGAGCGTTTTCATTATATCATAAAATCGATCATTTATCAATCATATTGTCGCGGGCAGGCGGCTTCAATGAATTTCATAAAAAGATAAGGGGTTGACAATAAAAAACTTTTTTTCTGTCAACAAAACAAGTGTGTTATAAATGAGCGTAACTTATTTTCAAAGCGAGAGGTTGTTAAAAGAAAATTTTAAATGATGACACACCCGATTTCATTCTTGACTTATTACAATGTTTTGTCTATAATACCGCCATAATCTTAAATAATAGCATCTTTGCATATAGGTTCCGGCAGGTTCCGATCCGAAGAAATTTGAAGTGCGGAGTGTCGCGTGGAGTTCGATAATATCTCTGGCGCTTCGTGCGGCGTGCTATGTTGAAAGAATGATTCTCATCCGGGGAAGTGAACATGAATAAGAAAAAAAATATATTATCGAAGATAAAGGGCGGGCTGATAGTGTCCTGCCAGGCGCTTGAAGATGAGCCGCTGCACGGCGCGGACATAATGGCGAAAATGGCGCTTGCGGCGAAACTGGGCGGGGCGGCCGGCATCAGGGCGAACGGCGTTGAGGATATCAGGGCGATAAAGAAGATCGTGGATCTGCCGCTTATCGGTATAATCAAAAAAGTATATAAGGATAGCGATATATATCTCACGCCGACGGTCGAAGAAGTGTCGCTGCTGGTGGATGCGGGCGCGGACATTATCGCTGCGGACGCGACGGACCGCATCAGGCCGGGGGGCGCGAGCCTGGACGAGTTTTATGCGCGCGTGCGCGAAAAGTATCCGAAAATAATACTCATGGCGGATATTTCAACTTTCCAGGAAGGCATTAAGGCTGAAAAACTTGGTTTCGACATTGCGGCGACGACTCTGAGCGGCTATACGCAATATACGAAAGGAACCATACTTCCGAATTTCAATCTGCTGAAAGAACTGGTGAGCTCTCTTAAAATACCTGTGATAGCGGAAGGCGGCATAGGCGAGCCGGCTGAATTGAAAAAGGCCGTGATCGATCTGAACGCGTTCGCGGCGGTCGTCGGGACGGCGATAACAAGGCCGCGCGAGATAACGCGGCGGTTCGTTGATTTCATCGCGGCGTGCGATGAGGAAAGGGCTGGTGGCAAATAATGACGGTCCATGGATTATTGATACTGCTGATATTTTTTATATTCGCCGGGCTTATGATCGCTAAAAAGCTGCCGACGATACTTGCTTTGCCTTTGATGGCCTGGGCGATGTGCCTGGCGGCGGGAATGCCCTTTACTGATTTTATCAATGTCGTCGTTTCAGGCGGATCGGTCAAGATGGCAAGTTCGATCGCGGTCGTTGTATTCGGCGCGATTTTTGCAAGGGTGATCATGAAAACGGGCATTTCGGGCGCAATAATAAAGAACGCGGCGGAGCTGGCCGGAGACAGGCCGCTGCCGATAGCCTCGGCGCTCACGGCCGCGGTGGCGTTCGTATTTCTGGGGATGAACGGGCTCGGCGCGGTCATTATGATCGGATCCATCGCGATACCCATCATGACATCGGCCGGAATAAAGCCGGTGACGGCGGCTTCACTCCTGCTGCTCGGCATGCAGACGGGGCTTGCGGCTAACGCGGCGAATTACGGCGCGTTCATCGGGATATTCGGCGGCGAGGTGGTTTCTTCTTTTTTCATTCCGGCTTTCGTGATATCGGCCCTGGTGACGGCTTTGTTTATTATCGTGAATGTTAAGAATGAGCGGGTGAGGTCGGCCTGGGCCGAGCCGGACGCGGCTGCGATAAACGGGAAGAACGATAAAAAAGTGCCGGTTGCGGCGCTTATTGCCCCTGTGATACCGATTGTGACGGTCTTTATATTCAAGGCGGTATGGGGATTCGGCGCTGCCGATAAAGGAATGCTCGACGCCGTGGGCTCCTCGATATTCGGGTTCATCCTGGCTTCATTGTATGCTATTTTGATGACGCATCCGGGGCGGACCGTGAATTTATTTTCGGGCTCGATAGTCGAAGGCATACAGGATATCGCTGGCGTAATATTTCTTTTCATCGGAATCGGCATGCTCGTGTCATCGGTTACAAGCCCCGCGGTGGCGGTACTTTTGAATCCGGTGATAAACGGTCTTGTGCCTTCGGGCAAAATGGGCTTTCTGATATTTTTCGCCGCGCTTTCTCCGCTGGCGCTTTACCGCGGGCCTTTGAATATGTTCGGCATGGGCGCGGGCGTCGCCGCGCTTCTGATGTCGCTTAAAATACTGCCGGTCGCCGCGCTGGCGGGAGCTTTCGTCGCGGTCCAGTACGTGCAGGCGGTGTCGGATCCGACCAATTCGCAGAACGTGTGGACGGCGGAATATTCAGGCGAGGAGACCTCTTCAATATTAAAGGCCACGCTTCCTTATACATGGCTGATGTGCGTCGCGATGCTTATTCTTACTATATTTACTAAATGGTGAGCGAGGATAGATATTAAAATGGCAGAAAGAAAGGTCAGGATCGGAATAGACGTCGGCGGCACTTTTACGGATGCCGTCGCGATCGACGACGCCAGTTATGAAATAATCGCGAAGGAGAAGATCCTCACCACGCACGAATCGAGGGAGGGAATAGCGAAAGGCATAGTCGATATAATCGAAAAGCTGCTTAAGTGCAATAACATACCGGCGAAGGACGTCGTTTTCATCGCGCACGGCACGACGCAGGCCACTAACGCGCTTCTCGAAGGCGATGTCGCGGACGCGGGAATAATCGCAATGGGCAGCGGCATCGAATCGTTCAAGGTGAAAAGCGACACTGACACGGGCGATATCGAACTTGCCAAAGGCAAATTTCTCAGAACTATTCATAGATATGTTGAAACCAACAGCGCGGAAGCGAAAAAAGACGAGATAAATTCGTTCCTGGATGAATTTAAAAATAAAGGGATCGAAGTGGTAGTGGCCTCGGAAGCGTTCAGCGTTGACGACTCGGCTAACGAGTGCAAGATCATGGAAATGGCCGCAGCCAAAGGTTTATACGCCACGGGCGGTCACGAGGTGTCGCAGCTTTACGGGCTGAAGGTGAGGACGCGCACAGCCGTGATAAACGCGAGCCTCATACCTAAGATGATGAAAACGGCCGATATGACCGAAAGCTGCGTCAAGCGCTCGGGGATCGGCGCGGAACTTATGATAATGCGCTGTGACGGCGGCGTCATGACAGTCAATGAGGTCAGAAAGCGCCCGATACTCACTATGCTGTCGGGGCTCGCCGCGGGCGTCGCGGGCGCGCTCATGTACGAACGCGTGTCGGACGGTATTTTCTTCGAGGCCGGCGGCACATCGACGGATATTTCGGTCATAAAGAACGGCAGGGTAATGATCAAATATGCCTGTGTCGGCGGGCATAAAACTTATCTTAACTCGCTCGACGTAAGAACACTCGGCATCGCCGGCGGAAGCATGATAAAGGTCGAGAACGGAAAGATCGTCGACGTCGGTCCGAGAAGCGCGCACATCGCGGGAAAGCGTTATGAGGCTTTCGCAGACGCTTCCGAGATCGATAATCCGGCCGTCAAACTTATCGCGCCGAAGGAGAATGACGAGTCGAAATTTGCCGTCATAGAATGTTCCGGCGGCAAAAGCTTTTCGCTGACGCTCGCGGGCGCAGCCAATGTTTGCGGCGCGGTCCCGAAGGGAGATTACGCCGAGGGCGATAAAGCAGCAGCGCGCAAGGCCTGGGAAGCGTTCGCGAAATTTTTGGGAATTTCAGTCGAGGAAGCGGCTGCGCAGGTCATGGATATAGCCGCCGCAAAAGTGCGCGCTATAGTGGAAGAGCTGGTCAAAGATTACGAACTGAACCCGAATTTGATCAGCCTGGTCGGCGGCGGAGGAAGCGGCGGCGTGCTTGTGCCGTATCTTGCCGGACGCATGGGATATAAATGGAGCATCGCAAAGGACGCGCCGTACATATCGACGATAGGCGTCGCGCTCGCCATGGTGCGCGAGGTCGTGGAACGCACCGTTTTAAACCCGGATGATTCGGATATAGCTTCGATCAGAAGAGATGTTTTTGACCGGATCGTTAAATCGGGCGCCGGCGCGGACACCGTTGAAATAGCCGTCGAAATTGACCGGCGGGCGAACATACTCCGGGCCGTGGCGACGGGCGCTGCTGAGTTGAGGACGCGCGATCTTTCGCAAAAGAGCCTCGATGAAGACAGTTTAAAAAAGATAGCGGCCGATTCGATGGGCGTTGACATAAAGGATGTTTCGATTCTTGCCGGCGCCGGAAAGTGGCGCGTATTCAGGGGAATAAAGATCGAGAAGAAATTTTTCATATTCACGAAAAAGCATACGCCGGTGAGAGTGATCGACAGAGAAGGGATCGTGAGGCTTCAGAAGAATTTCGGCGAAGCGTCCGTAACTAAAAAGGCAGGGCTTCTGGAAGAGCTCGCTTCGCTGATAGATCTGAACACCGATTACAGCGATGCGGGCGGAAAGCTGCCGCATGTATTTGTTTATTACGGCGAAAAGCAGCTCGACCTGTCCGGCCTCGCGGAAAAATCGCAGATAATTTCAGTCGCTAAAATGGAACTGGAGCGCATCGGCGATGATGAAGATATCGCCGTGGTCGTGACAAAGTAGAATAAGTAATAAGGTTGTTTCTGGTGGATATTTTCAGGATCATAGAGCTTTGTACCGTCGAAAATATGTGTCTGGCGGAGCTTCAGGAAGACGCTCTGTTTGAAAAGATACCCGCCGGCGAGGTCGGCGATTATGTTGACAGCATTATCAGCATCGCCGCGGGCAAGGCTGATGATATAAAGTTAAAGTTTAAACAAAAGAAAAAATTAAAAAGCGAAAGCCCCGGAGCGAAAATCAGCCTGATCGATATCTGCCGGTCGAAAGGCGTGAGCGTCAACTTGACCGACGGCTCCAGAGCTCAGGCAGGCGGGCGTTTCAGAGCCGAAATATATTACGATGAAAAGATCATTAATATAATGAAATACTCCATAGATCAAATGTATGACGCTCTGAAGAATTTTCTTGTTTATTTTGGTGAAAACAAAAATTTTATTTCGGTTGATAATATTAAAGATATGCACATCGCTCATGAGCTGTATCATCTGATCGAGTTTACTGACGGCGAGTACACGCCTGACCTGCTTCCGCCGGTGACGAGCTTGAATATCTTCGGATTCGAAAGAAGGTCGGGCTTCTCGAAGGCTTCGGAAGCAGCCGCACATATATTCTGCATGCGGCTGCTGGAACTGCCGTTTCATCCGAAGATGCTTGATTATTTGTGCTTATTGAGCGCGGGCGAAGTGACGCGCGAAAAGTTGATAGAATTTTTAGAAGATTTAAAAATAAGGTAGGTATGGTAATGCAGGCAGTAAAATACATAAATTATAGTAAAAAAGACATCCCCGTATTATTCGAAGCGGACTGCTGCGTCTGCGGCGGCGGTACGGCGGGGGTTCCGGCGGCCGTAATGGCTGCCAGGGGCGGATCGGGCACCATTATCGTCGAAAAAGGCGTCAGTGTGGGCGGGGCGCAGACGCGCGCGCTGGTGCTTCCATTCATGCCCACTTTCGTTGAAGGCAGCGACACGCCGATAATAACCGAGATCAAAAAAAGGATGCTCGACGAAGGCATTGACATGGACGATAAAGTGACGGCGTTCGGATGGTTCAATCCCGAAAAGATCGCCTATATTTATGACAAAATGCTTCAGGAGGCCGGCGTTAAAATATTATATAACGCCGATCTGATAGACGCCGTGACTGAAGATAAAAAGATCAGATACGTAATAGTGAACACCATAGAGGGTTTGGTCGCGATAAAAGCCGGCGTCTTTATCGACTGCACCGGAGATGCCGTGCTGGCGAGAATTTCGGGAGTAAAGACCGAAAAAGGCTTTGAAAAAACGGGCAATAATCAGCCGATGAGCTTCAGGTTCGAAATGGGCGGTATCGATCTGGATAGATTATATGAATATACGCGCAGCATAAACGATAACTGGTGCGCGACGAAACCGCCTTATTTCGAGATAGCGCTCGCGCGCCACAGGGATATAAAATATCCGCTCGAGCCTCTGTTTGTAGCTGGTTTCGAAAGAGGCGAACTGACGGAGGAGGATATCGAATATTTCCAGGCGTTCACCATCACCGGAAAACCCGGATGCATGTCGATGAACTGCCCCGAGATACCGGTGAAGTTCAAGGCGACTAGGGCGGCCGACCTGAGCGACGCGATAGTATATGCAAGAAGCATGATACACAGGATAAGTAAATTCGTAATCAAGAATATACCCGGATTCGAAAAAGCCTATATCAGCAGAGAGGCTTCAATGATAGGCGCCCGCGAATCGTTCCGCATAGTCGGAAAATATCAGATGACCGAAAATGATTATCATGAAAGAAGGAAATTCGATGACGCGGTAGCAAAGACAGCGTGGTACATCGACGCTCACGGCGAAAAGGTCGGGGAGTATCTCGCGAAGGGCGAGTATTACGAGATACCCTATAGAGCGCTTATCACCAATGAAATCGATAATCTCATAGTCGCCGGAAGGTGCATTTCGGCGACGTTCATACTGCAGGCATCGATGAGAATACAGCCGACATGCATGTCGCTCGGCGAAGCGGCGGGCGCGGCGGCGGCTTATTCAAAAAAGCGCGGGATCGCGGTAAACGCGATCGAATGGGATAAAGTGGAAAATGATATCAAAGCATATAAAAAGTAAAAAAGCAAAATAAAAGGCTCTCATTAATTTAATTTTGGTAAATTAAAGATTTTTTGGCACTCGATGTGTCGCCATAAATAATGTAAAAATAAAAATTTGTAGAAGGTTTTGGAAGAAAAAATGAAAATATTTGCGGCTTTAGATATTGGCGGGACTTTTATAAAATACGGAACGGTAAGCGAAAAAGGCGAGGTCGTAACCAGGTTCGAAACGCCCACGGAAGGGCGTAAAGGCGCAGCATATCTTATGGACAGGATCTGCGGTATAATCGATTCGCTTTTGAAAAATACCTCTGAAATCGCAGGGATCGGCATAAGCACCGCCGGCATTGTCGATAGCGACACCGGAACTATAGTGTACGCCAACGATAATTTTCCGGGATACGCCGGCGTAAATGTAAAAGCGACGCTCGAAAAAAAATTCGAGATTCCGGTTCTGGTCAATAATGACGTAAATTCCGCCGCGCTGGCAGAACATTGGGTCGGCTCCGCCATGGGCGTAAAGACGTTTTTCTGCATGACCGTCGGCACCGGCATAGGCGGCGCGATACTCATCGATGGAAAGCTTTTCAGAGGCTCGAACTTCATGGCGGCCGAGGTGTGTTATTTCAATAAAAAAGGCCGTGATGAATATTATGAGAACCGCGCGTCCGTGACGGCGCTTATCGATATGGTTAAAAAAGAATTAGACCCGGCAGGCGCTGTTGACGGCGTGAGCATATTCAATAATATAAATGCCGGCGCCGCGGAATATTTTGAAATATTCGAGCGATGGACGGACGAGCTGAGCGCGGGTATCGCCAATGTGATCTGCATGTTCGATCCGGGGCTGGTTCTGATCGGCGGCGGAGTGTCGAGGCAGAAGATATTTATAGACGCCGTGAGGCGTAAAATAAAAGGCCTGCTGCCGCCGGTGTTCGTCGAAGGGACCGTGATAAACGCCGCCGGCTGCGGCAATGACGCCGGCATGATCGGCTCGGTTTATGAATTTAAAAATATAAAGCGGTAGTGAAGCCTGAAGCTGTATGAGATTAAGCGTCGATTATCGATTGTCGATAAATTGGCGATTGTGATATTCAATAGATTTGCGCCGCTATAAAAAATATGTTATAATGAAAATTCGTTATTAGAGTAAATGAATTTAGTTGCTTACATTATTATTGCCGGTCTGCAAAATTAATTTATTCTATACTATAATTTAGTTATTTTTTAGCGGAGGCTTTTTAATGCAGCATGTGCAGATATATAAAGTTATTGCGGTCCCGGAGACACAGTTCGAAGAATATCTCGAAAACGAGATCATAACGCGCGGCTGGAAGATAGTTTCCGTATCGCCGTACTCGTTCAAAAAATCGCACATGACCATGAAGATCGAGCAGCCCGGCGAAGGAATGGACGCCCTGGGATATTCAGCGTTTGATCTGGCGATAGATTCATGGCTTATAGTGTATGAAGACGGCATATAACGCGATAATTAACGGACCGCCTGAAAAAGGAGAACAAATAAAATGAAATTCAGAATGGCGCACAATAATTTTAACGTAGTCGACCTTGAAAAAAGCATGAAGTTTTATGAAGATGCCCTCGGGCTGAAGGAAACAAGAAGGATCAACGCCGCCGACGGCTCGTTCATAATAGTTTATCTCGGCGACGGTGCGACCGCGCACAAGCTCGAGCTGACCTGGATGCGCGACAGAAAAGAAAAATACGACCTCGGCGATAACGAATTCCACCTGGCTTTCATAGCGGACGAGTTTGAAAAAGCGAAAGAGCTCCACAAAAAGATGGATTGCATCTGCTACGAAAATGAAAGCATGGGAATTTATTTTATCGCGGATCCCGACGGCTACTGGCTCGAAGTGCTGCCCGACCGCCACAAAGCGAACAACTGATGGTCAAATTGATGAAAATATTTAAGATGGCGGCGGTTTCCGCGATTATTTTAATAATTTTATGTTTTCAGACGGCCGTACCTTCGCTCGCGGCCGACGTTCCCGTTTTCCGCGCCGAATACCGCAACGGCGTCGCGTGCTGGAGCGGCTCGTATGCGGCCGAAAAATACGAGGAGCATATAGTCCATCAGTGGGGACATGGCGGTCCCGATGAAATAGGCTACTGGAGCAGATGGGCCGACGGCACGCCGAGTAAAGACGATTATTCGATCCGCTGGGAGGGCGTTTTTAAATTTCCAGCCGGAAAATACGAATTCTTTTTAAGCGGCGACGACCATGCCTGGCTTTACATAGACGGAAAAAAAGCGGCCGAAGTTAATTGGGACGAATATCCCGATAAATGGACGGTCTATGACGGTTCGGTCCACGAAGGAAAGATATTCACAATAGATATGACTCACGGCGCGCATCATATAGATTTCAGGTTTTATGAACACATGGGCGCCGCCCGCGCGATACTCGAATGGCGGCTTATCGAAACCAAAGAAAAGGTTGTTATGAATCGTTACGGCTGGCCTGCCTGCGAGTTTATTGCGTTGGTGTTAGAAAAATAAACCGTATCGGATCAAAAAAAAATGAATATTCGAAATAAATTATATTTATTGATAGCTGGCGCTTTTGCGCTGATATTATTCTCAGGCGGCGAAGCGTTTGCCCTCGTTTGCTCCTCCTGCGGGAAGTGGATATCGGATTATTCGAATTTCTGCAACTACTGCGGGGTCAGGGTCGCCGAAAAGACAACCAGCCAGCCGCTGATCGATAAGGAAAAACTCAACTGGGAGCTTTTAAGGGCGGCCGATCGCGGCGATACAGGAAAAATAAATGCGCTCATAGAGGCCGGCGCGGATATCGAAGCGCCCGGCAGGGGCAGGGCCGGCGGGACCATACTCGGAACTGCAGCCGGCCGAGGCGATATTGATATACTCAGATACCTTTGCGAAAAAGGCGCGGCAGTTGACGCGCGCGACAACGATAACTGGACGCCGCTGATGAAGGCATGTTCCGCCGGCCGATACGACGTCGCCGAATACCTTATCGGCCGGGGAGCCGCGATCGATGCGCCCGCGCTGATCGGAAGCGCCGGAGAAAGAACGCCGCTGATGCAGGCCGCGTTCAACGGCCATGCCGCGATAGTCGAACTGCTTCTGAAAAAAGGCGCAAATGCGGATTATAAAAACATCAAAGGCGACACCGCGTTCAGTCTGGCGAAATCAAAGTTTAACATGAAGATCGCCTCCATGCTCGAAGATTTCGCGAAAAATCCCGACGCGGCGGCAGCAGGATCGGCTGTAGATATAGAACGGCTGCGCGGTATTTTCGAAAAAGACGGCGGGGTTTATCTTTCATACACCGACGGCTCTTCGGAAAAGATAGGCGGGCTTGAAGTTTTCAGATACCCGTCGCTTTCGGCTGACAGAAGATACGCATGCTTCGTCAGAACCTATCCGCCCGTAACGCTTGGCATGGCGTGCGGCGACGTGGACGTGACCGATCTTTATGCGGCGGACCTTTCCAGAAGCAGGATCCCTTTCCAGGTGGTCGAAGGCTCGAGATATCATCTCGCAAACATCTATGACATGAACGCCGGCATCAACTCGCCGCAATTTTCAGCCGACGGCTCGAAAATTTACTATATGTGCGCCGCGCTTCTCGACGCCAGCGCCGTAAAGGTAGTCGACCTCAGATCGAAGGAGATAAGGTTTTTAACCCTTGGCAAAAGCCTGCGCGTTATCCAGGACGGAAAATTCCGTGACCACTTCATATCGCTTCAACGCAAATACAGCCGGGAAAAATACCCGCGCGAAGTTTACTGCCTGTTTGGTCCTTCAGGCGAAGAGATCAGGGAGATAAACACTGTGGCGGGCGACGTCGAAAAGGAATTTTTCGGCGGCGGCAGATAGCCTCGAAATCCTTCATTAGTAGATAATTTTCAAATAAATGGAACCCTGCGGAAGTTTCCGCAGTATATATTGTAATGCGAACGGTCGCAGGCAGCGGCCGCTCTGTTTAGTTTTTGCTGTACGGCCGGTTTATTGAAGAGCCGCTTAAATTGATTAAATTTTGTAAATTGAATTTTATTGATTATCAGCGTTAATTAAAATATGATTTTAAGAAAATGGTTTATTTTATTTAAGAAAATAATATTTTAAAATAATAAATTAGAGGTGGAGTTGTATGAGTAAAATTATCCGTTTCAAAACAGATTCGAAAATTGCTGCTCGTTTAAATTTCGTAAAATTGTTTTTATGCCTGCTGGTATGCGTTCTAGCGATCGGTCTTACCGGCGCTGGCGCTTCGGCGGCCCCGATAGGCGACGTCAGGGACGCTTTCGGCCGCGGCAATCTCGGCGACGGCGACGGCGGCGGGAACGGCGGCTCGGGGGCGGGCGTATCGGTGCGCGCCGCGGCTAAGGAAACAGATGAAGAACTTGCCGCAAAATTGAAGAAACTGCTCGATGAGATAAAGCGCGAAGAGCCCGAAATAGACAGCGTGCCGGTGGTTTTAACTGCCGCCGCCGTGACCGGCGAAAATAAGATCGTCGATCTCGCTCGCGTCAAAAGGAACCATATATTTGTGGCGATGTTCAAAAAAGCGCACGCCGAATTCGCCGCCGGCAAATTTGAAAATGCGTTCGATTCATTCGCGGCCGTCTATGGCGAATTTGGCTATAATTCGAAGGCGCTGTATTTTATGACGCTGTGCCGCTCGTCGCTTCGCGAAACGCGCGACGCGATAGAACTGGCCGAAGAGCTTCTTGAAATGGTCAGGGAGCGCAATAAGAACCTCGAACTTCTGGCCGGTATCGAAGAAGCTCTGGAAGCCGCCGGCGGCACGGGATCGGTCGAACTCACCGATGCTCAGCGCAAAAAATTGAATGAAAAAGCCGGGGACATCATTGACAGGATCAAATCGATATTCCCCGCCATCGATAAAATTCCGGAAAAAGCCGCTAAACCCAAAGACGCCGGCGACCCCGCCATCGACAGGCTTAACAAACTTCAGCACGACATCCGCGAGGCAAGACTCGAAGTGCTCAACTCCGCCAGCAAACTTTTTGAAAAGGGTCAACATGAAAAGGCCTTCGACGCATTTGAAAAGGCGCACGAAAAATTCCCGAACAATATGCGCGCCCTTTATTTCATGGCGCTGTGCAAAAAG
>MGFH01000141.1 GCA_001791795.1 Candidatus Wallbacteria bacterium GWC2_49_35 | reverse complement strand
GTCCCAGAAATCGCCGAGGTTATATTCAAAATTTTTCTCGACATTCTTTCCAGCCGCGTCCTTACCGGTTACCAGGCTGACGCTCGATTTGAATCCTCCCATATAGCGGCCGATGAGGCTTAAATCGACGCTGCGCCCGGCGTCGTAAGAAACGTTGAAATTGTAAGTCGTACGCGGCTTTGTCGTTATATCGGGCGTAAATTTAATCTTTCCTGCGCCCAGATAAAGCGATAACCTATTCGCCGGCTCGATCTTAAGTCCGGTTTCGAATCCTTCGGTAACGGTCGACTGATTCATGAAAATTCTCATCACGGTCGTGTTGAGAGGCGCGTCGGCGTATCTGGTGCGAGAATCTTCTATCAGGGCGTTTTTCATGTCGGTTCTGAACAGATTGACTGAAACTGAAGCGGGCCTTTTGGCCAGGCGGAACTCGCGTTCATAGGCAAGATTGACGGAGCGGTCCTTCTCGTCTGAAAGTTCCGCGCCGGTGAACGATGAGAAACGCTCGGGCGCAGTGATAGTGAACTCGCCGTATCTGATCGAAAAAACGTTCCGGCTGTCCGGCCTGAAAGTAAGGCCGGCAGAGTAATTCAAGCGCGCGGGCTCCCACTGGCCGCTTATACCTTTGTAAAGCTGGCCGACCTTGAAGCGGGCGCGCTGTTCGTTTACGATATAACGCCTGTCGCGGCGGACGCCTATATCGAAAGTCGTAGTGGAATTGATCAGGTGTTCAGCCTGCAGATAAAGCGAGTGATTTTTGTCCTCGTTGTTCATGAACTCCCACCAGAATTTTCCGGTCGGATTGTAATAATGCGATAGTATATAACCCGTTCTGACGGTCGTTTTCGGGCCGGCTTTTATAACGTGGCGCGCGGCCATATCGGTAAGCGTTTCATACACGCTGTGCCCGTCGATGTGGCCTGTCGGAGCGGGAAGAATGCCGCGCGGATTGTGGAAATCGTTCCTGTTCTCAGCGCGCGAAACGCTGAAATCGGTGCTATGCCTGGTATTCCATTTTTTATGGTAATCAAGAGACGCGAGCGAGGCGCTCATGGGGTCGAAACTGCGCGCGGCGTTCATATTGAGGTTAAGGCGGGAGGTCATATTGACGAAAACGGGATTGAGCTGGGAGTAATCGGGCCTGTCGAGAGGCGTCTGATACATCGAGCGGTCGCGGCTCAGCGTAAGGACCATTGAGTCGTCTTTATTGAAGTCGTAGAAGTATTTAAAGAATATGTTCTTGTAATATTCATCGGCGTTTGTGTTGTCCGGCCCGGTCGAGGCCCTGTGAGAAAGTGAAAGGTAATAGGCCGATCTTTCGTTGAGAGGCGCCCCCGAAGAAAACCTCGTGTTGACATGACCGAAAGAGCCGTGCTCGAGGACTATGCGGTTCTTCTTTTCCGAAGGCTTCCGCGTTTTGATCATGAAAAGCCCTGTAGTGGCGGGGCCGTATATGAGCGAAGTCGAGTCTTTGATCAGCTCTACCGATTCGATTATTTCGGGGTTTATGGTTTCGAGCATGCGCTCGTCCATCCTGACGGATGAGTAATTCGAACTGCCGTCGAGCATAAGCATTCCGTCGAGCGAAAGTGAAATATTGGAGCCCCTGAAATTGAATATTTTTTTAAGTTTACGGTTAGTGACGCCCACGAAAACATTCGGCGAGGAAAATTTGATTATATCGGAAGCGCTCGCGGGATTGCTCTGTTTACTTTCAGCCCCGGTTATTTTAACGGTAAAAGGCTCCTGGCTTTTTACCGGCGAATAAGCCTCTTCGGCCGGATCCGCGATTCTGCTGTCAATGACCGCTATGGGCTTGAGTTCTATTGAACCGGCAGCCGTCGTGACGTTTTCGGCGTTTTCAAATGCGGCCGCGGCGCCGGCGCAACAGCATAAAAATAAGACGGCCGTCCACACCGCCTTAAATATAAAAAACGCTCTTTCAGAGCGTTTCACATTACATTTTAACATATCGTTACCCCCGTGATTTTATTTTTTAAAATTATACCCCATTTTTATTTTTTTATCAATCGTTTAATTTAAAATTTAGCGGCAAAAGGAACGAAAGCGATTTTTGTGAAATATCACGAGGATAAGGAAGAAACGGGGCTCCGTTTTTTACGGCATCGACGGCCGCGGCGTCGATGTCGCGGTTGCCCGACGAACGCGTTATCTCGATCCCGACGGCCGTTCCGCCGGAATTTATTTCGAATTTGATCCGCACCGAGCCCTCGATCCCAAGGCGCCTGCAATTTTGAGGATATTTAACTTTAGAACGGATCTTAGAGCCGACTATCGATTTGAAAAGATCGATGCTTTTAAGTTCGATCGAAGGGTCGAGCGCTCCGTCGGGAGTTCCCGCCAGACGCATTCCGCTATTTTCGCCGCCCGATAAATTGCCGAAAACTTCAGTTTCTGTTCCGTCGCCCGATCCGGTGTAAGGGCTTTTCGCGACTTCCGCCTGCGCGTCGGGACCGGCTTTGGCTCTATCACGGGCATTTTCCGAATGAACTGGTTCTGCCTGCGAAGGTTTCTTTTTTCTATCCATCCGGCTGCTCTGCGAGTTTTTTTTATTTGTCGAAGCCGGGAAAATTTTCTTCTTATCCGCCGCCAGAAGCGCTTCGGAAGTCTTCATTGAATCTTCGGCCGCCTTTTTCATTTCGGCAAATTTCGATCTCAAATTTCCAAACGCATTTTTCGCCGGCTCGAGGTCCGGCGGTTCAAAGACAGTCTCTGACGGACGTTCTTTAATTTCGAATTTCTTTATGAGTTCCGGCAGTTCGCGCGAGATCAATTTTTTGATCTTATCGAATTCGACGGTAACGCCAATTTTTGACTCGTCATATGAATTGCCGCGCCGGCCGGTTAGAGAAATTTTAAATGCGAAAGGCGCGCGCGCGCTTTTAGAAAGGTCGGCCGCCGCTTCGCCGGAAACTATGCGCATCGCATGGACACATGAAAACCCGGCCCAGATAAGTATAATATGGGCCGTAAAAGAATACAGATATATTAGAAAAACGTAATTTTTCTTTACCCTTATCATCGCGTATCATTCAGCGCCGGCGGCCCTCCGCGGCTTCGGTTTTTAAGTAAACTTCACTCACGGCCTGTTTTTTTAAAACGTCTAAAACGGTTATCACTTCCTGATAGCTGGCCGAGGCGTCGGCGGAAACGGTAAATATCTCGGCCGTGCCCGAAGATATTATGGCTTCGACGCTTTTAGCGAGCAGTTCGACCGGCATCGTGGCTTCGTTCAAAGACACTTCAGTCGAGCTGAAAACGATTATGTCGTGTATTTTTTTTTCGTCGGCGCCGATCGGAGCGGACTCTTTCGACTCGGGAAGATTGAGCGTCATGGCGTTTTTGGGGATGTAAGGCGCGGCGACCATGAAGATTATCAAAAGCACCAGCACCACGTCGGTAAAAGGCGTGATGTTGATGTCCGCGATAAAATCCTCTCCGTGGCGGCCGCGTCTGCTCATTTAATGCCGCCTTCTGCAGCTTCGTTTTCGAGCCTTTCTATGAAACAATCCTTGTAGGTCTGTATCAATTTAAGTTTAGAGGTCAGGTGGTTGTAAAAAAAAGAGGCCATTATCGCTAAAAAAAGCCCTGCCGCGGTGGCGATAAGCGCCTCGGATATCCCTTTCGACACGAAAGCGAAATTCGAAGAGCCGGTCCTGGCGATGGCGGCGAACGCTTCTATTATTCCCATGACCGTGCCGAACAGGCCTATATAAGGCGATAAAACAGCTATGGAACCGAGTTTCGCGATCGAAACCCTGAGCGTTTCGACGGCCAGGTCGGCTTCGATGTTATAGTTGAATATAAGTCCGCGCGCGCTTCGGGTCAGAGGAACGCTTTTTTCGCTTATCAGTTCGGCGAATATCCCGGCCGCGTTCTTATCCGCTTCTTCAGGAACTTTTCCCAGGACCGCGCCGGATATCTTTTTTAAATTATCGCCGTTTCTGCGGTCGAAACTGATTATGGTATATAGTTTTTCCAGATAGAACGAAAGCGAAAAAAATGAAAGCACGAACAAAACTATAATAGTTACGCTTATATCGCCGAAACCTGAGTTAAACATGATTAAAACTAGCCTCCCTTACATCGAAACCATCAGAAAAATGCCGAGACCTATAAAAAATATGGCCGTTATTATCTTGTACCAGTAAATGTAACATGTACTGACCCCGTCGTAGGCCTGCATCTTGTATATTTCGAAATACGGGACCGGCGCTCTTCTGTACCAGCCGGTCACGACGACGTCGGTGCCGATATAGGCCGTATTTTTGAGGCCGAACAGAAAGTTGAAGATATTCAGCGGCTGCTCGTAATTGAGAAAAATAAAGCCCGTATTATCCTGCATGACCAGGTCTTCGGAGTAGATCAGCCCGGGAACACCCTTGCCGATGATGCGGCCCCTGATGGTTGAAGGAACCGGCCTTACGGCCGAGACTTTTATATATTTAAGCAGCGACGAAACGCTGTGCTCGGGAAAATCGGCCGAAGGATAACTGTAATAAACCTGAAAAAGATAGGCCGCGCCGAACAATAAAGGCGTAAGCCAGAAATCCGCTCCGCGGGCGCCGGCGATCGCAATGGACGCGACGATGGCGAATAGCGGCATATACTGAACTATGAAATCGATCAGAAAATCGTCCCAGTAACTTTCGGGCTGCTCGCGGTTGAATACGACATAAGGCGTCTGATCGAGGTTGACCGCATGCTTTGCCAGAGCGTCGATGCGGCGCGCCGGAAGCGGGTGCGTTGAATGTAGCTCGTAATAAAGCGCCCACGGGTTCCAAAGGTCCCACTGCATCGCGCCCGTTATATTTTCCTTGGAGATCTCCTCGTTATCTGGCGAAAGAGAGTCGCGGTCGATATTTCTGATGCTCGTGGCTACGAGCGCTTTCGCTCCGGTCGAATCGAAGATGCCGAGCGCGCCGAGAGCTTTGTGGCGCGATTCGCTCCGCCCGCCGCCGTCATAGGCGTCGTATTCCTGCTGGCGTGAAGTTTCGGCGGAAAGGCCGTAGGCGATCTTTATCAGCGCGCTGGCAAGGGCGTTCGGGTCGCGGGTATTTTCAGCGGAATATCTGTCGGCCCAGTATTCGCGGGTTCTCGAAAGGAAGAGCACCACATACTGGGCGATGATATACATCAGATAGGCTA
>MGFH01000140.1 GCA_001791795.1 Candidatus Wallbacteria bacterium GWC2_49_35 | reverse complement strand
GAAAGAAACCACTATAAGAACCGAAAGTATCTTCTTCATCAGATTTACCATAGTATTTCCCCCTTTAAATTTGCCCTGAATTTAATAGATTTTCAATAATTATACATCATAAACTTGACCTTGTCAACGAAGCGCGATATATTTTTTGATTTTAATTTTCGGAGCGGTGTTTAGTATAAAAGATGAATTATAATAGAGGCCGAATAAAAAAACGATTTACTTTTCAGCGGTTTAATGATAAAATATATGCGAAAATCCCATTTTCTGCAATAATTGATTAATCAAAATACAGATACCCGATTTCAATTCTAATTTAAAAACAGGAAGGATCCCGGCGGAATTTTTATGAACTTAACGAACGCGCCCGAAGGCGCCGTGGAAAAATCAAATAATAAGCAATGCTGCCCGGCGATTTTTCTGAAGGCCGGCATTTGCGCGATTTTTTCGCTTTTAATTTTCGCATTTTATGGCGCGGGACGCCTTTCCGCCTTTGACCTGGTCGTTTTCGATAACGACGCCGCCTACCTGGGCAGCGAATATTATCTGCAGGCAAGGCATTATGAAGTGAACAAAGTGATTAACATTGATAACACCGGCGAAAACAGGATACTGGCTCCGTCATCGCTTAAATACGATAAAAAGTACAACCGTCTTCTGGTCGGCGATTATCTCAGCGGAAGAATACGCAAATATTCGCTTAATAATTTCAAATACGCGGGCGATTTCGAGATCGAAACGCCCGGAAAAAAAATCATGGGCAATCCCTCGGATATTTTCATAAGCGCCGACGGCAGGCGTTACGTGGTTACCGACCAGTTCTTCCACCGGATAGTTTTTTTCAATTCCCTCGGCATGATGGTAGATGTCATGGGATCGACGGGCGAAGCCGCCGGAGAGTTCAGCGAGCCGTGCGCTATCGATTACGCGGACGGCTATTTTTTTGTGGCCGACAAATATAACTGCAGGATATGCG
Source organism: Candidatus Wallbacteria bacterium GWC2_49_35 (assembly GCA_001791795.1). Classification (GTDB taxonomy): domain Bacteria; phylum Muiribacteriota; class UBA9980; order UBA9980; family UBA9980; genus UBA9980. The sequence goes on along the minus strand of MGFH01000140.1, from coordinate 6,189 downwards.
TTTACAACTCCAGAGGCGCCTTTAAATATTCGTTCGCATCGAAAGGAAGCGCCGATTCTCAGTTGTATCTGCCTTCGGCGGTCAAGGCCGGTTCTTCCGGCGAAGTATACGTCTGCGACGGCGGCAATGACAGGATACAGGTTTTCGATCTAAAAGGAAAACATCTGAAAACCGTAGGCCGCCGCGGAAGATCGACGGGATTCTTCGACGCGCCGTCTGATATCTGTTTCGACTCGAACTCGAATCTTTACGTCGCGGATTTGCTCAATAAAAGGGTCCAGAAGTTCTCCCGTGACGGCGGTTTTATCTGCGAAATAAGCTCGCTGGGTTCGAGTTTTCTCTCGGAGGATTACAGGCCCGATCATTACTTTAAAATGCCCGGCAATTACGGTTCAAACGAGATAAACTTTTCGCTCGGCTCGCTCGTTTCGCCTCTTAAGATAGACGTGAACAACGAAACCGCGCATTTGTACGTCCTTGATTCCGTGCAGAAAAAAATATTCATCCTCGACTGCGATAATTTCAACAAGGGCCGCAGGCTTTATTTAGGCCATAATTTCAAGGACGCGATAAAATATCTCGGCATAGTGATGGAAGAAAATCCGTACAACCTGAACGCCTTATATTATCTGGGATTTTCATACCAGCAGGTCTACGAGTACAAAAAAGCGCGCGACTGTTACGATAAAATAATCAAATACCGAAGCAGGGGCGAGGTCGAAAAGCACGCCCGGTACCAGCTGAAAAAAATAATCGCCGCCCATCCGCCGGGTTATTTCGAGGCCGCGGACGAAGAAGAAATTCTTGAAAAAAAGCGCGCGGAATATGTGTCATCGTACGGTAAATATTTTCAGATGAGCGGCGAAATAACGGCTTTCGACAGGAGGCGGCTCGAATACTTCGCGAAGTACGGCATCAAGCCGCCGTCAACCGCTGAAGTGAAACTCGAAGACGGTGAAGAAGGCTATGAAGAATACTAATTCAGAACTGAAGGCGTTTTAACGTATATGAAAAGAATTTTATTGATAGGCGAAAACATATCCCGAAGCCTCTCTCCGGCCATGCATAACGGCGCGCTGGATTATCTCGGGCTTTCGGGCGAGTACCGATATGAACTTATGCCGGTCGCGCCGCGGAACTTCGACGCGGAGATAAAAAAAATTCTTACATCCGCAGATGTTCTGGGTTTCAACGTGACCGCGCCTTATAAATGCGAAATTATAAGATACCTCGACGAAACCGAACAGTTCGTGCAGAAATGCGGCGCGTGCAATTACGTTAAAAAAGAGAACGGCCGCTGGCACGGCAAAAATACCGACGGGTATGGTTTCATAATGCCGCTGGCGAAGATGGGGCTCGGCACGGAGTCGAAAAAGGTAACGATCATGGGGGCGGGCGGCGCGGCGCGCGCGGTAGTCCTTCAGCTCATAAATAACGGCGCCGCATCGATAACGATAATCAACCGCAGCCCGGAAAAAGCCGCCGTCTTAAAAAGCCACATATGCGCGGCTTCCGGCTTTGATCCCGAAAAATTTATAATATATTCATATCTTGAATTGCAAAAAGATAAATTTAGTAGTATAATGATAGCCAGCGATATAATCGTCAACGCGACTTCGGCGGGTTCGGGAGAAAACAGGTTACCGGTCCTATTTAACGCCGAAATGTTTAATAAAAACCAAATTATTTACGATTTATCTTATGTAGACAAAGCCGGCGACGATCTTAAAGACAGCGCGAAAAAGGCTTCGGCAGTTTATATCGACGGAAAAGAGATGCTCATGTACCAGGGCCTGGTCTCGTTCGTGCAGTGGACCTCGAAAAAACCGCCGACCTGGCTCCTCAGAAAGATCGTCGGCGAGCAACTCGATAAAGTGAAGAGTTGAGAACGGAGAGTGGAGAGTTAAGGGCTTTTGATTATTGAAGGTTATTTTTAATTTTTTCCGGCATGAAATTATTAAAATATCAAAAATCCACAGTTCTCCACTCTTAACTATCCACTCTCAACTGAAATTTTGATTGGTTAATTATATTTTTTATAAATTTTAAGTTAATTAAAACTTCGGAGGTATTATCAGATGGTCGAACCAAAAAAGCGGCTAAGGCTGGGCGATGCCCTGCTACAGGACGGCCTCGTTAACGAAGAGCAGCTTCAGAAGGCGCTCGAAATTCAGAAACAGAGCGGAAAGCGCCTCGGCGCCGTGCTCGTTGAAATGGGCGTTGTCACCGAAAACGATATCGTGACCGTGCTCGGAAAACAGCTCGGCATTCCCTACATCAATCTTTCGAATTATCTCATCGATCCAGCCACCGTCAGGATCATCCCTGAAAACATAGCGCGCCGCCACCAGCTGATACCGATCAACAAGGTCGGAAACAAACTCACGGTCGCCATGGTCGACCCGCTCAATATTCTTGCCATCGACGACATCCAGTTCATGACCGGGCTCGTTGTAAAGCCCGTCGTCGCCACTTCCACCGATATAAACGAGGCCCTCAACAACGCCTACGGCAACGAAGGCAAGATGGACGAACTCATGGAAGATCTCGGCGACATCGGTAAAGACGCCAACGAGGGCGGCGACCTCGGCAACCTCGAAGAGCTCGACGAGAACGACGCGCCTATCATACGCCTGGTCAACCTTGTCATTTCAAACGCCGTTACCGAAGGCGTTTCCGACATACACATCGAACCCTTCGATAAAGATATCCGCATAAGGTACCGCCTCGACGGCGACCTTCGCATAAATATGGAGCCGCCCAAAAGGGCGCAGGCGGCCATCACATCCCGCGTCAAGATCATGTCCCAGCTCGATATCGCTGAAAAACGACTGCCGCAGGACGGCCGCATAAAGATCAAGGTCAACAACCGCCCGATCGATCTTCGCGTCGCTACCATCCCCACGGTCTGGGGCGAAAAGATAGTTATGCGTATTCTCGATCAGAGCAACTTGAAACTCGATCTCACCGATCTCGGCTTCGAGCCCAGATCGCTCGAAAAATTCATGGCCGCCATCGCGATGCCGAACGGAATCGTCCTTGTCACGGGTCCTACCGGTTCCGGCAAGACAACGACGCTCTATTCGGCGCTTCACACGGTCAATCAGATCGACGTCAACGTTATGACCGCCGAAGATCCCGTCGAATATAACTTGCACGGCATCAACCAGGTGCAGTGCAAAGCAGAAATAGGCCTCACATTCGCCGCCGCGCTCCGTTCGTTCCTCCGTCTCGACCCCGACGTAATAATGGTCGGCGAGATACGCGACTTCGAAACGTGCGAAATCGCTGTCAAAGCATCGCTCACGGGCCACCTGGTTCTTTCGACGCTGCACACCAACGACGCGCCTTCGACGATAGGCCGACTCCTGAACATGGGTATCGAGCCCTTCATGGTCGCGACCTCACTCATTCTCGTGCAGGCGCAGCGTCTGGTTAAGGTCATCTGCAAAGACTGCAAAATCGAATATAAGCCGAAGCCCGACATATTGAAGGCCCTCGGCATAACGCCCGAACTGCTCGTCAAACTCGAGCTTCCGCACCTCAACCTCAAAAACCTGCTCTTCTACAAGGGCAAGGGCTGCGAAAAATGCGGCGGCAAGGGCTATAAAGGCCGCGTCGGAATTTACGAAGTTATGGCCGTGAGCGACAATCTCAGGCGCATGATCCTCGACCGCGCGTCGACGCTCGAATTGAAAGAGGCCGCGCACAACGAAGGAATGCTCACGCTGCGCGAATCGGCCATAAGAAAAGTTCTGCTCGGTAAAACCACCGTCGACGAAGTTTTTGCCGTTACCGCTTAAAAAAATAACGCAAATAACTCGAAAACACTTAATTTTATCATTAAAATTTGTTATAATTAGATTAGGATATATCATAAGGAGGAATTTCAGGTGTTCATCTTAAACGATCTTCTCAACCTGGTTGTCGACAACGACGCGTCCGACCTTCATCTCACAGTCGGTACGCCGCCGGTAATCCGCGTTGACGGCGATCTCATCGCCACCGACCTCGACGTATTGACGCCGATGGATACTCGCTCGCTGGTCTACAACATGCTCACGGCCGAACAGCAGAAAGAGTTCGAAGAAAAGTGCGAGCTCGATATTTCATACAGCGTCCACGGCTTCGGGCGATTCAGGGTCAACATATACAGGCAGCGCGGCTGCATAGGAGCGGCTTTCCGCGTAATACCCTCGAAGATACCCTCGCTCGACGAATTAAAACTTCCTCCTAAAGTAGCCGATTTCGCGCGCCTTCCGAAGGGAATAGTCCTTTTCACCGGTCCCACCGGTTCGGGCAAATCGACATCGCTCGCCGCGCTTATCAACCTTATCAACCAGGAACAGCGCGTCCATATTATGACGATAGAAGATCCCATAGAATACCTGCACTACCACAAAAAATCGATCATCAACCAGCGCGAACTTCACGTCGATACGATGTCATTCGCCGAATCGCTCCGCCACGTTCTGCGTCAGGATCCCGACGTCGTTCTCATAGGCGAAATGCGCGACCTGGAGACCGTCGAATCGGGCCTTACGCTCGCCGAAACCGGCCACCTGGTCTTCGCCACCCTTCACACCACCGACGCGCCCCAGACCATAAACCGTATCATCGATATATTCCCGCCGTATCAGCAGCAGCAGATCAGAACGCAGCTTTCCTTCGTTATCCAGGGCGTCATCGCCCAGCAGCTTCTGCCTCTCGCTTCGGGCAAGGGCCGTATCCCCGCCATCGAAATACTCACGCTTACCTCCGCCGTTCAGAACTTGATACGCGAACAGAAGATACACCAGCTCTACACGGTAATGCAGACATGCCAGAACGTCGGAATGCAGACATTCGAACAGTCTCTCGCGGGCCTTTTCTTCAAAGGACTTATCACCATGGAAGAAGCCATCTCCAGAACGCTCTATCCCGAAGAACTCCAGCGTATGCTTAAAGCGAGAACCATGTAATTATTCCACTGCTTTGTTTTTTTGCGAAAGGAGGCTATTATGCCAAGATTTTCATATACCGCCCGTAACTTTGACGGCAAGGTCGTTACCAACGACATGGAAGGCGACTCAAAAGAAGCGGTGATCGCGAAGCTGCGCGAGCGCGGCTACTTCGTCACCCAGATCAAGGAAAAGGGCAAAGAATTCCAGTTATTCCAGCGCAAGATCAGCTCTACCGAAATATCGATTTTCGCGCGCCAGTTCGCAACGATGATCGGCGCGGGCGTTCCTCTTGTGCGCTGCCTCACGATTCTAGGCCAGCAGTGCGAAAACCCCCGTTTTCGCGACATCATAAACAAGGTCAGGCAGGACGTCGAAGCCGGCTCCAACTTATCCAAGTCGCTCGGCGCCCATCCTAAGGTATTTTCCAATTTGTTCGTCAACCTTGTAAAAGCGGGCGAAGCGGGCGGTATCTTAGAAGAAATTCTTTCACGTCTCGCAAGTTACCTCGAATCGAGCGAACAGCTCCGTCAGAAGGTCAAAGGCGCCATGACATACCCGGTCGTCGTGTCCGCTATCGCCTGCCTCGTCGTCATATTCCTCATAGTATTCGTTCTGCCCACGTTCGAAACGATATTCCGCGATATGGGCGACGCGAAACTGCCTCTTCCGACAAGGCTGCTCCTCGGCCTTTCGGCGTTCATGAACCAGTATTTGATCTTAATAGTAATAGGCGCCGCAGCGGGTTTCATCGGCATTAAAAAGTTCTTCGAAAGCGAACGCGGCATACGCCTTTTCGACACCAACATATTGAGGGTCCCCGTAATCGGTATGCTGCAGAAGAAGGTCGCCGTCGCTAAATTCACGCGCACCCTCGGCACGCTGATCGCCTCAGGCGTTCCCATATTGCAGGCGCTCGAAGTTACCGCCGACACTGCCGGCAACGTCGTCATAGCCGACGCGGTCAATAAAACGCGTGCGTCCATCCGAGAAGGCGAATCGATCTCCGAGCCTCTGAAGGCCTCCACAGTTTTCCCGCCGATGGTCGTGCAGATGATCGCCGTCGGAGAAGAAACCGGTGAGCTCGACAAGATGTTGACCAAGATAGCCGACTTCTACGATCAGGAAGTCGACACCGCCGTAAAAGGCTTGACGTCGGTCATCGAGCCTATAGTCATCGTGTTCATGGGTATCGTAATAGGCGGTATCGTTATGGCCATATTCATGCCGATGCTTGAACTCGTCAACA
>MGFH01000139.1 GCA_001791795.1 Candidatus Wallbacteria bacterium GWC2_49_35 | reverse complement strand
GGCGAGACTTTTATCGTCGACGACGTTAAAAATTATAAAAAGCACGATTACGACGTCGCGTTTTTTTCCGCCGGCACGCAGGTGTCGCTCGATTACGCGCCTAAATTCGCCGAGCACGGCGCCCTCGTGGTGGATAATTCCGCGGCGTTCCGCATGGACGAAAACGTTCCGCTGGTCGTGCCCGAGGTCAATTTCGAAGACGCGCTCGATAACGACGGCATAATAGCCAACCCGAACTGCTCGACCATCCAGATGCTTCTGGCCCTGTGGCCGCTGCACAAGGTCTGCGAGATAAAGCGCGTGGTCGTGACCACGTTCCAGTCGGTTTCCGGCACCGGGACGCCGGCGATAGAGGAACTGCGCCGCCAGTCGGCCGAAGTGATAGAGCTCGGCATAGAAGAATCTTACAGGCACGCTCTGGCGAAAGAGGCATACCCTCACCAGATAGCCTTCAACTGCCTGCCGCATATCGATAAATTCGAAGACGACGGCTACACCAAAGAAGAACATAAAATGATAAACGAGACCCGCAAGATCTTTCACGAGCCGAAATTCAGGATGACGGCCACTACCGTGAGAGTGCCGGTTTTCAGGGGCCATTCGGAAGCGGTAAACATCGAGTTCAAAAAGGCGATCTCGCCCGATGAGGCCATGGCTATTTTAAAATACGCGCCCGGTGTCACTGTGATTGACGACGTCTCGAACAACGAATACCCCATGCCTATATTCTGTGAGTGGCGTGATGACGTTTTCATCGGCAGGATACGCGCCGATAAATCGGTCAGATACGGCCTGGATATGTGGGTTGTCGCCGATAATATACTCAAGGGCGCGGCGCTCAACGGCATCCAGATAGTCGAAAGATATTTCGGCATGGAGCCGTCTTTGAAGGCGGAAACTAAATATAAGAAATAATATTTATAGTAAGCGAAATAGTTAGTTTACATCAGCAAGGCTGGTAATAAATAAACGACACGATAAAAATCATATATGAAAAAGGTGATATAAATGTCCAGGGAGAATATTTCGGAGGAATTCAATTTCAAGGTCATCGACAAGAAATGGCGCAAGTTCTGGGAAGACAATAAGATCTATAAAGTGGACGTCAACGCGGACAAACCAAAATATTACTGTCTGGACATGTTCCCGTACCCGTCGGGCGCGGGGCTTCATGTTGGCCACTGGCGCGGTTACGTCATATCCGATGTGTGCTCGCGCCTTAAGCTGATGCAGGGTTACAACGTAATGCACCCCATGGGCTGGGATTCCTTCGGTCTTCCGGCCGAAAATGACGCCATCAAGCTCGAGATCCATCCGAGCGTGCTCACGAAGGAAAGAATAGATAATTTCAGGCGTCAGCTTAAAGAGATCGGCGCCGTTTACGACTGGGACCTCGAATTCGCCACTTCGGACGCCGATTACTATAAATGGACGCAGTGGATATTCGTTAAACTGTATAAGGCGGGCCTTGCTTACCGCAAAATGATGCCCATCAATTTCTGCCCGTCGTGCAAGACCGGCCTCGCCAACGAAGAAGTCACCGGCGGCGAATGCGAACGCTGCGGCTCGGCCGTCGAAAAGCGAGACATGTACCAGTGGATGCTCAGGATCACCAAATACGCCGACAGGCTCGCCGACGACCTGGACAAGGTCGACTGGCCCGAAAGCGTAAAATCTCTGCAGCGCAACTGGATAGGCCGTTCCTACGGCGCGAAGATAGATTTCACGCTCGCATCCGGCGGCGAAAAGATAACTGTTTTTACGACGCGCCCCGACACGCTTTTCGGCGCCACCTACATGGTGCTCGCGCCCGAACATCAGCTCGTATCGAAGATAACCGCACCCGAAAAAATGGACGAGGTCAAAAAATATATAGAAACCGCGTCGAACAAGAGCGAGATCGACCGCATGGCCGAAAATCGCAAAAAAGACGGCGTGTTCACCGGCGCGTACGCGCTCAATCCCCTCAGCGGCGAAAAAATACCTGTATGGATATCCGATTACGTGCTCGCGCACTACGGAACCGGAGCGATAATGTGCGTTCCGGGCCATGACACGCGCGATTTCGAATTCGCCAGAACTTTCGGAATAGACATCAGGCGCGTCATAGCGAAATCGCTCGACGGCATAGCCGATCCGGCGAAAGTTTCATCTGAAGGGCTCGACGAGGCTTTCACGGAGACCGGCTTTATGGTCAACTCAGGCCCCTACAGCGGAATGGACACCGAAACCGGCAAGACGAAGGTCATCGAAGAACTCAAAAAACGCGGCATAGGCGATCAGTCGATCAACTATAAGCTTCGCGACTGGATATTCGCCCGCCAGCGCTACTGGGGCGAACCCATTCCCATAATCTACTGCGATAAATGCGGCGAGGTGCCGGTGCCGGAAGAAGAACTCCCGGTAAGGCTGCCCCACGTCGAAAAATACAAGCCGACGGGCACGGGCCAGTCTCCGCTGGCCGCCATAGCCGATTTCGTCAACTGCAAGTGTCCGAAATGCGGCGCCGCGGCGAAGCGTGAAACCGACACGATGCCTCAGTGGGCCGGCTCTTCCTGGTATTTTTTGAGATACCCGAACCCGAAGCTCGATACGGCCCCCTTCTCGGACGAGATCATGAAAAAATGGATGCCGGTCGATCTTTACATCGGCGGCATCGAGCACGCCACGCTGCATCTTTTATACGCGCGCTTTTTCATAAAGGCGCTCTATGACATGGGACATCTTCCCTTCGACGAGCCGTTCACGAAGCTGTTCAACCAGGGCATTATCTACCGCAACGGCTCCAAGATGAGCAAGAGTCGCGGAAACGTGGTCAACCCCGACGAGATCGTCGAGAAGTTCGGATCTGATTGCCTCAGGATGTTCGAACTGTTCATAGGGCCGCCCGATATCATGTGCGAGTGGAAGGACGACGGCATAATCGGCGTCAGCAAATTCATCAAGCGCTTTTATAAGATAGCCGTCCACAATATTGGAAATAAAGGCTACCAGGAGCCCGTCGAACTTCTTCGCGCGCGCCACAGATTCATCAAGACCGCGAGCGAAAGGATCAACGCCTTCCAGTTCAACACATTTATCAGCGCCTGCATGGAATTTTCGAACGCGCTCTCCGATTACGACAAATGCTCGGCCGAAACCGTGAAGGCTATGACGGTAATGCTTTCACCCATGGCCCCGCACGTCTGTGAAGAGATATGGAGCCTGCTCGGAAACGATAAATCGATATTTTTAAGCGGCAAATGGCCTGAATTCGATCCCGCGCTCGCCGCCCTCGACGAGATAAGCATTCCTGTTCAGATAAACGGAAAGCTCCGCGGCACCATCAACGCCCCGAAAGGCGCAGAAGAACAGGCGGTTAAAGACCTGATAGCGAAGAACGAATTCATAGTCAAAAACCTCGAAGGTAAACAGGTGGTCAAATTCGTTTTCGTGAAAGATAAAATAGTCAACTACGTGGTGAAATAAAAAAATCAAAAGTATATTCATTTTATTTAATATTATCGCGCTTTACGCTTTATTGATTTGCTGCCCGCGCGCATTGTCGGCGGCGGAGGTGGAACGCCCGTTTCCGTCCGCTCCTTATTTCTCGCCCGTACCTTCCGGCTCGTTCGACGATGCGCTGATATCGGTGCTCATCGATAAAAAAAAATACCTGTCCGAGATCAGGATCATTCCCGGCGGGTCTTTCAGTGATACCGAAACAGCCTCCGGAAAGGTATTCCGATATTCCACGGCGGTGTTCTCCGGGCGCGAGAAAAATTCCAGATTCGATTTTCCCGGAGAGCTCGAGCTCGTAAGCTCCGGCGGCTGGCACTATCTTATAAACCGCGTCGCGGTCAAAGATTATATAGCCTGCGTTCTGATCTCCGAAATGGAAAGCGAAGAGCCCGAACTCGTCCGCGCCCTGACCGTGCTTATCAGAACGCTTGTTTTTAAGGAAATTTCAGATAAAAACGCCAACCCCGCACGCGCCCGACACCCTCACGAAAACTATCTGATCTGCGCGCGCACCCACTGCGCCAGCTACAGGGGCGTCGTTTCGCGTGCCCGCTATTTAAAAGCGTTGAGGTCCGTGAACTCCGCGGCAAGCGAGGTGCTCTTCTACGGCGGCCGTCCCGTCCAGTGTCTTTATTCGTCTTCCTGCGGCGGCAGGGTGAAAAAAGCCTCCGACGTTTACCCCGGCGCCGCCTCCGAGGTTTATTTCGAAGAAAAAGAATGCCCCTGCCGCTCGTCCGTCAGGAGCTGGAAAAGCGTTTACCGCCGAAAAGCTCTCGGCCGTGTGCTTGGATTCGGTGTCGAAAGCGTCGAAGCGGCCTCTAAACCTTTCCGCGTAGTATTTAACGGGAAGGTAAGGCATACTTTCGACGAATTCATATCCGATATCGAAAAAAGCGGTCTGCCGAGGCTCAAAAGCCCGGATTTCAATGTCTCCTACGATGATAAGAGCGATTCTTTCGTATTCGAAGGCGTCGGGCTCGGCCATGGTGTGGGATTGTGCATAGCCGGCGCGCGCTCGATGGCGGCCGCGGGAAACGGATATAAAAAAATTCTGAATTATTATTATAAATCTTGTATTTTAAAGCCGGTTGATTTATAATATAATCGGTCTGATTTCACATCGAGAAAGGATAAATAAGGACGATTTATGAAAAAAACTGTATATTACAAAAAAAAAATATTGAAAGCGGCGTTTTTTATTTTTTGCTTCTTCGCGGCGGCTTTCGCGTGCCCGACCTTTGCGGCTGATAACGCTCCGGCGGCTAAAGTTTCCCCGGCGGCGGCGTCCACCGAGCGAAATAAAAGCGAACGGCTCGTGCTTACCGGCGTCGTGGAAAGCGTTTTGGCCCCGGTCAATCCGCGCGAAACACTTATGACGGTCGATTGCGGCGATTCAACGGCTGTGGAGCTGATCCTCGCGCCGTCGACGCGCTATTATCCTTACGATTACTATCCGTGCGCCGGAGATAAGATAAGGGTCAACTACGTCGTTCTCGGAATATTCAAAAAATATGTTATAGCTTACGGCGTTTCGCTTATCGAAGAATTTTCGGGCATATCTAAAGACAGTTTAAAACATTGAAAAAATAGATTTTTAAAGGGGAAACCATGTCCGATCTGTATTTAGGCAAGTTAATAAAATCCGGAAAATCCACTTCTGAAAGATATTGTCTCAACAAACTCGATCTTACGACGCACGTTTTCATATGCGGCTCCACCGGCGCCGGAAAAACGGTTCTCGGCAAGTGTATTATAGAAGAGGCGCTTCGCAATCAGATACCGGCCGTCGTGATAGATCTCAAAGGCGATCTCAGCTCGCTTAAAGTTCCGCTGTACGACCTTTCGGAAAACGAAGTGGCCGATTTCATCGAAGGCAATTCCGAGGCCGACCAGAAGGAAAAGATCCGCAAGAACCTTGCCGAATTCAAGCAGATGCTCGCCGGAAGCGGGCTAGAGATCAAAGACGTGCAGAATTTCCGCAACGGCACCAATATAAAGATATTTACGCCCAAAAGCCGCGTTTACGATCAGTTCTCTATCTCGTTTCTGACTTCTCCGCCGGATAATTTCGACGAACTTATGAGAAACGAGCCGGAGACGGTTTTAAACCACATAGCCAACCAGGCGTCGGTCATATTCAAAAGAATGTTCGGCGAGTCTGCCATGACGTCTCTGAGCGAGGAAAAGACCCTCATGGAATGCGCCATAATGCATCTGTACAAGATCGGCGCCGAGCTCGAGGGCAGGACCGGCGTGGTCAATCTGATAAAAACCATATATGATGTGCCTTTCGAACGTATCGGCATGCTCAAGGTCCGTGAGTTCATCTCCGACGAGCGCAAAATGACCCTCATAAGAAGGCTCAACACGCTGCTGGTGGGCGCCGATTCCCTCTGGTACGACGGCGAATCCATCGATTCCATTATACAATCGCTGGTTAAAACCGAAAAAAGCCCCGGCGATAAAACCAATCTTTATATCTTCAATCTGTCGATGCTCGATAATTTCGACGACCGCAACCTGGTGCTCGCCAATATAGCCGTGACGCTGTTCAACCGCATGAGAAAACTCGGCGACTCGCGCGAGCCGCGCGCTCTGTTTTATATAGACGAAATCGGCGGCGGAAAACTATCTTTTTTTCCGGACGATCCCATTCAGAACGAAAGCAAAAGCTCCATAAACATGCTTTTAAGGCAGGGCCGCGCTTTCGGGCTCGGCTGCGTGCTGGCCACTCAGAACCCCGGCGATATCGACTACCGCGGGCTGACCAACTGTCACACCTGGTTCGTCGGAAAGCTTCTGACGAAAGCCGACCGCGACAAGGTCATGCAGGGCATTTCCGCCTCCGCCTACTTTCTCGAAAGTTATGAATCTTTCGTTAAAATGGCGGGCACCGGCGATTTCATAATCAAGGCGAAAGACGGTACCGTCAGCGCTTTCAAGGAACGCTGGCTTCTGAGCTTCCACAAGGTGCTGACCTATAACGACCTGGTAAATCTAAAAAAGACGCTTCTATTCGCCGACGATATCATGGTCGGCTCCGACCTGCTCGCCAAAAAGGAATACGCGGCCGCCATACCTTATTTCAGCAGCGTCCTTTTGAAGGAGCCCGATTCACAGAAGGCTATGGGCCTCATGGGCGAGTGTCATTTCGCGCTCGGCGCCCACAAGGATGCGGCCGCTTTCTTCGAGCGCGTCATCAAGTCGAAGCAGAACGAATACGGTCAGGCGCGGGCCTATTACTTTATGGGCGAGATAGCCTCCGCCGCCGGCCACGCCGAAAAGGCCCTCGAACTTTTCCAGCGCTCCGTAAAATGCGACGCCGAATACGCCGATTCATATTTCAGCGCCGCCGCTATACATCATAAAAACCAGAAGAACGCCGAGGCGCTCCAGAACATTCAAAAATACGTAGTATTGAGGCCGGCGGCCGCCGCGGGCTATCATCTGATGGCCCTGGTTTACATGGCGCTTCAGGATTACCTCGCCTCCGACAATTCCATTAAAAAGGCGCTGGCATTCCTGAAAGACGCGTCGCGGAGGTATCCGTATAAATTTTTAGAAGCCAGGATTAACTATTACCTCGGCCAGAACGCCCACAGCCTCGAGCTTATAGACGAGGCGAAAGCCGTCGCCTCGCAGTCCGGGATACCGTCGTACGAATGCGACTATCTCGCATCCATGATATATATGCGCTTCAAGGAATACGACCGGGCGGTCTCGAGCCTCGAAACAGTCATAGCGGCCAGCCCTCGCGACGAAGAGGCACTGGCATCGCTCGCCGATCTTTATTATCAGATCAGCAACGCCGAAAAGCTCTCTGAAACTCTCAAGCGGCTGGAAAAGATCAATCCCTCCAACGCTTCAATATACGCATATAACGCCCGCCTTCTTCTCGATTCAGGCAGAAAAGAGGACGCGTTGAAACTGATATCCTCGCAGCCTGAAGGCCTCGCGGGGGCCGACAAACTCCTGGCCGTAAAGGGCATGATATACAACGCTCTGGGTAAAAAAGACGAGGCGCTGGCGGCTTTCGGCCGCGCGGTCGAATTCAATCCCCGCTCGCTCGACGCGCTTTACATGCTTTCGAAAAATTACGAGACCGATAAGGAATATGAAAAGCAGCGCGATGTGCTTTTGAAGGCGATAGACTGCCAGGCCGAGGAGAAGTTTTATTACGATCTCGGACTGTGTTACGAAAAACTGAACCAGTATCAGCAGGCGATCGAATCATTCAGCCGCCTTTATCTGAGCGTGCTTTCCGACCCCGAAATAAACCTGAAAAAGGCCGAATGGTACGTCAAACTGAACAATATCGCCAAAGCGCACGAGTGCGCCGATCTTTTCATCAAGGCGCGCCCCCGCGTCATAGACGGTTATATAGTCAAAGGCGAGACCTTCACTCTCGAAAAAAAATACGAAGAGGCCATAGAAGAGTATTACAAAGCGGAGAAGATATCTTCCGACGATCCGCGGCTCTGGCTGGCAAGGGCTTTCACCTACAATGAAATGGGCGATTATGTCAAGTCGGACGACTGCAAGAATATGGCCATGTCTAAAAAATAGCCGGGCTTAATTTTTGTCCGGAGGATTTTTATAATATTGAATTTTATTATTTTTTGACCGTAAGGAAGTGTGTACGTTAAATGTCTGATAAATTTTTAAATATAGCGGCCCGGTCCGGCAGGGGCTCCGTAGTGCCGCAAAGATCCCTTTCGATAAGATTTTTTCTCATTCTGCTCGCCGCCCTTTTATGCTCTTATCCTGCCGGTTACGGGTACGCAGAAACCAGGCCCGCGTCCACGGCCGAGGTCGACATAAAGGCGAGCGTGAAAAAATTTTACACTTCCTCGCTTTCCAAGGAAAAACGCGAAAAGTTCAAAAAGATAATATCCGATTACCGCAGGGACAAAAAGAAAGCGGGCCCCGCCTATTCGCTTTTCGTTATAGGCCTGGTAAGGGAGCTCGCCGAAGATTACAAATCCGCCGCAGACGTATATGAAAAACTGATAAAAACCTACGGCAAAACCAAATACGCCAACCTTTCGAAGGAACGCATATCAGAGTGCCTTCTGGCCATGGGCGAGCGCGACCGGGCCGTCGAGAATTACCAGCAATATTACAAGTGGCGCATATCAGAAGGAAAGCGCGAACAGATCTTGTTCAAGATCGCCGAAATATACAACCAGACGCTCACTACGCTCGAAAAAATAACGCAGGCTTATAAGATGGCCGCCGATCGCTATGAATACAGCAAGAACGAGACTGTCGAATATCTCGTAGGCTATTTCAAGGGCTTCCATCTTCTCGACGCGCACCTTGCCACGCTCTACTACAGGCGCGTTTTAAAGGAATATCCCGACGGCCTTTATAAATTCGACGCGCTGCTGAACATGTCGCTGGTATTCGCTTACGACCTCTCGGATATCGAAACCGCGAAAATCATGCTGATCAGGCTTATGGAAGAAAAATCCGAGTATGCCGACGAGGAGGAGATCGAGAAGGTCCGCCGCCGGGCCGCTCTTATTTACGGACTCCTTTCGCAGTTCCATTCGCCCGAGATCGCGGGCGCCGAGGCCGCCGGATCTTACATGAAGGTCCTGGGCGGCTCTATAAGCGACGCCGAAGCTTCCATGGCGTCTTATTACCTTGGATACTACTACGAGCATCTTCCGGAGACGCAGAGGCTGCTCAATAAAGACAACTCGGCCTCGAAATACGTCTTCAATAAAAAGTCGCGGGCCGAAAACTACCTGTCCGAGCTCAAGAGCGAAGGCCGGCAGAATTCCGTGCATAAGGCTATTTCGGCGTATATGCTCGGCTACAGGATAAAAAAAGACGATTTTTACGCCGAGGAAAGCGCTTTCCGCGCCGCGCTTATGCTTATCAATTATTACGGCGACACGGTATCCTGCGATCTCATCGCGCAAGACGTCCTCAAAAAGATAAAGGAGCCCAGGCGCGACGACGATTTTAAAGACCTGGCCCACAAGAGAATGCCCGGCGTTTTCGATAAAAGTTACTCCGCCCTCTTCGCCAAGGAAAAGAAACTTTACGAAAGCAGCGAGTTCAAAAAAGCTATCCAGACGCACGAGCAGATAATCGAAAAATCGCAGAAAGGCCCCGAGGCAGAATTTTCGATGTACACTATAGCCAGGATCTGCGAAGAAGACCTCAAGGATTACGAAAAGGCCGTTAACGCCTACAAGCGTTTTATCAACGAATTTCCCGATTCTCCGCGGGCGGACAAGGCGACCTATCAGATCGCGCAGATATACGAAACCGCGCTTATCGAATATAACGAGGCTGTCCGCTATTACAAAAAACTTATAGAAGAGGGCCGAGACCAGTTGTGGGTGTATCAGGCGGGCGTCGATCTCGCCGAATTATATTCGCAGCCGGTATTCAAAAAAGGCGGCGAGGCGGTCAAAATATACCTCGACCTGCTGAAAAAGGTCCCCATGCGAGAGGACGAAGTGCTTTTCAAACTCGCGGAGGCGTACGAGAAGAACCCTAAGGACGCTCCGAAGGCGGTAGAAGCGTGCGAGAAGATCATAAAAAAATACCCGGGCTCAATCTATTT
This sequence comes from Candidatus Wallbacteria bacterium GWC2_49_35, assembly GCA_001791795.1. Lineage (GTDB taxonomy): Bacteria > Muiribacteriota > UBA9980 > UBA9980 > UBA9980 > UBA9980. The sequence continues at coordinate 20,879 of MGFH01000139.1, read as the reverse complement.
CGACGGCGCGCTCGACAGGGAGCTGGGGGTCCATTACAAGGAAAATCTCAGCGAGATAAGCAAAAAGGTCATACTCGCCAAGGAAAAGAAAGAGGGGAACCTGAAGGCTGTACTCGAGGAGAAACTCGAAAAGGAAATATTCATAAAAAGTTATAAGGACGCGCTTGCGACGATCGACGAGCTGAAAAAGATCGCCGCGGACACGAAGGAGACGGTGCTTCTGGAGAAAAGGGCCGTCGAGATACAGATCGAAGGAATGGGCGAGGTCGAAAAAGGCATCAAGGCGCTGCGCGAACTCGAAAAAAAGACGGACGACGAGGCCGCCCGCTCCGAAGTGCTTTTCCTGCTGGCAAAAACCATGGCCGCCCGCGAGAAAGATTACAAAAACGCCGCCGACATATACGAACAGATAATCAACATGAAGGATCTTCATTCAAGAACTCAGATGATGGCTCTTTTCGAAGCCGGCCTTCTGTACGCGGTCAACCTCAAATATTACGAGGACGCCTTCAGGTGCTACAGCATGATAATGTCGAAATACGAAACGGAGGCCAGGGCCGAGAAACTCGACGCGAAGATAGCGAACCTGCTGAATATCGACCTCAACGTTCTTCAGAACTATCTGAGGGCGATAGAGACCGAGTCCGCAAAGGATAATAAAAAAAAGAAAGAAGGCGCGGCCGCGGCCGAAGGCACATCCGAAGCGTCCATTGAAAAAGCCTCCGCCGCGGAAGGCACTAAAGAAAACGGCCTTCTGGACGGACTGTACGATTACTCCGAAAAGGTATTCGGCGCGATCAAGGGGAACGCCTCTTCCGAAAACACCGGCGAGCTCACTGCCGGGGACCTTATAGACGACGCCGGTTTCGGCCTGAAACGCGAAGCGCCCGCCGCCGAAGACGTTTCCTGGTTCCGCAAGCCGGCTAAGCCGCTGGAGTATTCGTGGTTTCAAAAGCCCGTCGATCTCAGCGATATCGGCATCGGCGCGCCCGGCTGGTTCAAGAAAGGCGGCATCACCCTGCGCAGGCCGAAATCGGCCATAGATGAAGAGACTTATAAACTGAGACGCGAAATGGCTCTTCCGCCGGTAAAATCATCCAAAACGAATAAATATTTAAGTTATATCGAGGCTAACCCCGGTTCGCCGAAACTGCCCATAGTCATGCTTCTTCTGGCCAATTCCTACGAGGAGTCCGCCGATTTTGAAAAGGCGGTCGAAACCTACAGGGATATCATCGACAATCATTCGCAGTACCCGAAGGTCGTCTTCAGCGCATACGAAAGGCAGAGCGCCATAATGGCGAAGGAGTTCAGGCAGTACGAGCGCGCCCTCTTCCTGGTCAGGCAGATGCAGGAAAAGTTCCCGCAGTTCTTCAACGCCGCGGACGAACTCATCCTTAAGGTCTCGAACTATAAAAAAATAGCCGAAAACGATAAATATATCAGCGAGAACATAGGCGATGAAAAATCGCTCGAGCTGATGCACGAAAATGCTAAAATATACGAGGAAAAATTCAAGGACTACGCCGGCGCGATAGCTTATCTGAACAAATGTTCTTCTTACGTTTCCGGCGATACCGACGAGATCGATTATAAACTCGAGGCCGTCAGGATATGCGAGGAGAAAACATTCGATTACGGCCTGGCCTATGAAGAACTCAACGATATTCTAGAACGCTTTCCGTCGTGCCCGCAGGAAGGCGATATCATGTACAGGGCCGCGGGACTTCTTATAAACGAACTCAAGCAGCCGCACAAAGGCATAAAACTGCTCGAGAACTACGGGGAAAAGCACAAGGAAGATAAAAATTACAAGGACGCGATGCTTTTGCTTCAGTCGGCCTACGGCGAAAAACAGATCGCGGAAAAGGTCGAAACGATCAAAAAACTCAGGGAGGTCGTGCCGGAACTTAAACTATCGGACGAAACCACGAAAGAGTTCAAGCGCATCGAGGTCGAAAAAAAAGTCGCGGACCTTCTGCAGATAATTGAAACCACGCCCGACGAGCCGGGCAATTATCACTATCTTTATTATGCAGCGAGAATGTACGAGCGCGACGCCGAAGAGTACGAAAAGGCCTCGATATATTACCGCAGGATGATCGAAACGAAGGTGCCTGACGACGTGCTGATAAAAGGTATAACGTCTCTGGGCGCCATATTCGAAACAAAGATCAACAAGCCGAAGAAAGCCATCGAGCTCTACCGCGAATTCATAGTCAAAAACCAGCCCGACGACGTCGACTTTCTGGCCTACCTGCAGTTTAAAATAGGCGAGTGCTACGAACTTCTCAGAAAGCGCGAAGAGGCGGTCGACGCGTACAGGAAAGTAAAGTTTTACTTTCCCATATCGCGCTGGGCGAAAACGGGAGAAGACCGCGTGGCGCAGATACTGGCGTCCCCCGATAAATTCGTGACCATTCATGAGGTCGGCCTCGACGAGGACGAGCTGCTCGAAGAAAAGAAGAAAGCGGAGCTCGCGAAGGGCACTTTCGAGGTCGCGCTGGAAACCGGCGAAATATCGCTTTCGTCGGCCGAAATAGAGATCGCCGCCGAGCAGGACCCTGAAATAAAGATAGAAAAACTCGAGGCGCTCATTAATACGATGCCTGAAAAAGACCCGAAACTCGCGGGCTACCTGATAGAACTTTCGAAGGTGTGCGAGCAGACGAAAAAGCTCGACAAGGCCGCGGAAGCGCTAAAGCGTGTTATAGATAACTTTCCGAAGTATCCGCGCTATTACGACGTGGCGCTTAAACTTGCGGAAATGTACAGAATGGCCAACAATATAGACGAGGCGATCCGCTACTACCTTCAGATAGTTCAGCAGTCGCCGCAGTATGATAAAACCGAGTACGTTCGCTACACGCTCGGCACGCTTTATATTCAAAAACAGGAATATATATACGCGCTGGAGGTTTTCAGGGAACTCATCGACCGCTACCAGGATTCGCTGTACGCCAAGAAGGCTCAGTACGAAAAGGGCCTGGTCAACGAGCGCTACATGAAAGATTACGACGCGGCGATACAGGATTTCGAAAATATGGTCAACCGATATTTCGACCACGAGAACGCCGCTGACGCCCAGATCGAAATAGGCTGGATCTACGAGAACGCAAAGCACGACCTCGCGCAGGCGAAAGCGGCCTATCAGAAGGCGCTGGACCGATTCCCCAACACGCCGAGGCGCCGCGAGGTCATCGAGTCCATCGAAAGAATAGACGCGAAGATGCCCAGGTAATAGACTTTAATACAAAAAGCCCTGTCCCGTCGCCGGGGCCGGGCTTTTTTTGCGTTACTCAGATTGACCGTTCCTTGAATCTTTTTATTTTGACAAATCGGAAGATTATGTGATATAATACTTTTCACTATTTAACAGTTTGGATGTAAATAATGAAACTGATATTGGACGCCGAACCGAAAAACAGCCGGGGTGAAGCGATACCATTGCTGGTAGGTGATTTCGTGTCCGTGAATTTTATAGGCCCGGACCAGGTCTGCGCGCTGACCTTCAAGATCGTAGAAAAGAGAATGGACGGCCAGATCACCCTGATGCTCAGAGACGCCGGCAGAAGCGAAGAGCATCCGCGGCGGCAGCATTTCAGGCTGTCGACCATAGACGACATGTGCGAGGATCCCGAGGCCGCCAGGGCCGCCGGAAAGATCAAAGCGTTCGTCAGGGAGGCAGGAAACCCTGAAAAACTATATACGACGAAAACGCTTAACATCTCGGGCGGCGGGATGCTTTTCGCGTTCTACGACGACATGCCGCACCTTAATTCGATATTCGATATCGAAATAAATATCGGCGGCGCCCGCGTTTTTCCGGTCAAGGGAAAGCTCGCGCGCATCGAGAGAAAATTATATGAAAACGAAATGGTTTTCATGGTGGGCGTTATCTTTCTGGAGATCGACGAAGCCGACCGCGAGGCCATAATCAATTTCGTTTTCGACGAAGGTAAAAAATCGGAGCCGGCCGCGGATTGATCCCGCGGGGGCCGCGCCCGGCTGAATAAACGAGACGTCTGGATCTGAATATATGCTTTCTAAATGGCTGATAAGCGGCCTGGGTATCAAAAGATGGATATTTCTGCTGAGCGTGAGCGTTTTTATGCTCGGCGCCTGCTTCGTGCGTATCTACGGCGGGGCCGGAGGAGACGGAATCGAATATTACGCGGCCGTGGCGGTTTTTCTGACACTGACGGCGGTCGCGCTGGCGAAGATAACCCTGTTCGTTGAAAAAATAATAAAGATAGCCCAGAGCGGCCACCTGGACGACTATTTCGACGGGATAAAAATTAAAAGACGCCCGCCCGAGCCGCCGGCCATTGTAATGATTGGCGGAGGAACGGGATTGTCGACTATGCTCAGAGGCATCCGCGAATACAGCGGCAACTCGAAGAACCTGGTCGCCATTGTGACGGTCGCCGACGACGGCGGATCTTCCGGCAGGCTGCGTGAAGAGATGAACATACTTCCGCCCGGCGATATCCGCAACTGCCTCATAGCTCTTTCGACCGAAGAACCTCTGCTGACGAAACTTTTTCAATACAGGTTCAAGGACAGCACCAGGCTTTCGGGCCATTCCTTTGGAAATTTGTTCATTGCCGCCCTCACCGACGTTACCGGCGATTTTTTAAAGGCGGTCAAGGAATCGTCTAAAATACTAGCTGTTTCAGGCAAGGTGCTGCCGTCGACAGACGTAGCTCTCAGCCTCAGGGCGGTCTACGAGGACGGAAGCGTCGTTAACGGCGAGTCGCAGATAGCCTATAACGCCATGAATAAAAAGATCAGCCGGATCGAAATAGAGCCTGAAGACGCAAGGGCGCTGCCTGAAGCGGTCGCAGAAATCGAAAAGGCACGCGTTATAATTATAGGCCCTGGTTCGCTGTATACGAGCCTGATGCCTAACCTTATGATAGAAGACATCAGAAACGCCGTGAAAAAATCCGGCGCACTCAAGGTGTATATTTGCAACGTCATGACGCAGCCGGGCGAAACCGACAACTACAGCGCATGCGACCACCTTAAGGCGATAACGTCGATACTGGGAGAACGCTCCATCGACTATATAGTGGTTTCGGACGTCACCAACGCTTCGGAAGAGCTTCTGGCGAAGTACAAAGCCGCCAGGGCCGAGCCGGTCAGAATAGATATCGAAAAAATAGCGGCCCTCGGGGTCAGGGTCGTCAGGGCCGATCTTTCGGCGGCAAGCGATTTTTTAAGGCACGATCCCGATAAACTGGCGAGGTGCGTGCTGGATATAGTTAAAAATAAAGCCTGACGGTTTTAAATTTTTAATTTGTTAGCCGGCCGCCGGAAAGTGTAATTAAGAAAAATAAATAAAAAAAGAAAAAAGCGCTATGAAAAACGAAAACGCCACAAACAAATACGATATAACCCGATACGACTTCGTCCTCGACGATTCGAAAATAGCCGTTAAACCCTATCTTAAAAGGGACGAAGCGCGGCTGCTGGTTTTCGACAGGGCGAAATGCGCCATGTCTTCGAAAAATTTCGGCGATATTATCGATTACTTCAATTCGGGCGATATGCTTATACTCAACGAGACGAAGGTTTTTAAAGCAAGACTTTACGGCACCAAGAACGAAAGCGGCGCCCGCGTGGAGCTGCTTCTGCTTAAGCGGACCGGCGAAAACCGTTTCAGCGCCCTGGTCAAGCCTTCCAGGCGCATTAAAACCGGCGTAAGGCTCGCCATCGACGGAGGCCTGCTCGAGGCTGAAGCGGTCGGGCGCGCGGACGCCGACGGCGCGTGGGTCTTCGAGTTCGAAAAAAAGGAACTTAAGAACCGCGATATTTTCGAACTCGTCGACATGTGCGGGCACGTCCCTCTTCCGCCTTATATAATAAAGAATAAGCCCGTCAAAACGGCCCGCGGCCAGGCTTATGAAGACGACCAGATCGACCGCGAAGGTTATCAGACGGTGTACGCGAAAGAGCATGGATCTGTTGCCGCTCCTACGGCCGGTTTTCACTTTACTCCGGAGCTTCTCGAAAAACTCGCGAGTAAAGGCGTGCTGATTGAAAAGATCATCCTGCACGTGGGCCTGGGCACTTTCAAGCTGGTCGAAAAAGACGATATACGCGATCACACAATGCACAAGGAAGTTATAAAGATCGATAAGGAAGCATACGCCAGGATCATCGGTTTTATCAGGAATAAAAACGAAAAAAAACTTTTCTGCTGCGGAACGACGTCGGTACGAACGATCGAAAGTATCGACAGGGTGGCTTTAGACGCGCCCGGCGGATCTTACTGCGCGGAAACGGATCTTTTTATTTACGACGGATATAATTTTAAAAACGCCGACGCTATCATAACGAATTTCCATCTTCCCCGGTCCACGCTTCTGATGATGGTTTCGGCGTTCATGGGCAACGATAAAATGAAAATGGCCTACGATTACGCCATTAATAACGATTTTATGTTTTACAGTTACGGCGACGCGATGCTGATAATATGAGCCGCGCGGCGGATTAACTTTTGAAAGTAAAGGGGCGGGCGATGAAGATAAACGGGTTACGGCTTAAAAATTCTCGAAACGAAGCTTTTTCTCTTATAGAGCTGCTTGTGGCGCTCATTATTCTCGGAGTGCTGACCAACTTCGCCGCATTCTACTATTCGGACATGAGAAGTTCCGCGGCTGGCACCAAAGTAAAAGCCGACCTGATGGAAATAAAGAAAGCGATTTCTAATTTCATGTCCGACGAATATAACGTGACTAACGCCCGTCCGGCAAACCTGTCCGAGCTCGTCGAAAAGACTTGCCGCGCGAAGGCTATATTAGACGCAGCCGACAAGACGCTGAAAACCTATCCTATGTCGGCCGACATCGAGTACATAATGCAGAACGAATACGCGGATAAGGCGGGCTGTAAAACAGGCGAGGTCGACCTGAAGCGTTTTTATCTCGAAAAAATTCCGCTGTGCCCCTGGGGCGAAGCTTATTACGCCGATCTGTACTATGTGTGCGCCAGAAACCCGGATACCGGTTATATCGCCCGCGAGCCTTACCTTAATCCCTCAATGGATAAATTTTATAACGGCGTGCCGGCCCCGACGTTTTACAAAACGTTCAAAAGCGCCGGTGCGACCCTGAGCGGAAGCGCCGGCCAGATCGTAATGTCCTCATCTGACGCCACCAACAAAAATTCAGTGGACGCCATGTTTTTGTCCAACATCGAAGCTATAACCACGCTGCCGCTTCCCGACAGGAAGGTCACCTTCGAGTTCTCATTCAAATACAGCCAGAAAACCGTCGACGATCCGGTACTGAACGCGGCCGAAAGCCGCATCCTTGAGACCGCTTCCGGCGAAACATATGTTCCGTGCGCTAACGGCATGCTCTATTTTTTCAAGGACCCGCCGGCCGCCGGCGGCGAGGCCGCTGTAATGGCCAAGTCGGGGTTCGGCCTGAAATTTTCGGCCGTCGACTGGGAACTGTACGAATGCCCGGGCGGCGCCGCGGCGCAGAAACTGGCCGCCGGCGGCTGGGAACAGGCGGCACTTCACAGCGTCAAATTTGTTTTTACGCTGGCGACGAAGATCGACTGCTATATAGACGGCGATCTGAAAGCCACCGCGGCTTACTCCACCGCTTCGCCCGTGTCGAAGGTGTATTTCGCGGTTTCTCCGGATTTTTTCACTTCGCTTAAAATGCCGCCTCCGCCTTACCCGCCGATCCCGGTTTTAGCCGACTGCGAACTGAAACTTCATCACGTAACTATCAATAAAATAGATTTTTCGAAGCATTATATCGCTAAAATACCTTCGAAATAGTTTGAAACTGATACATTAATCGAAACGCTCGTCCGCGTTAAGGGGGAAGTAAATATATGGGCTGGTTTTCCAAATTGCTGGTTCCCGACCGTGAAAAGTCGAAAGTGCCGCAGGGATTATGGGAAAAATGCCCCGGCTGCCAGCGGGTTATCTATAAAAAAGATCTCGAGAAAAATTTATGGGTTTGCGCCCAGTGCGGATATCATTTCAAGATATCGGCCAGGGACCGTATAGATTCGCTGGTCGAACCGGGTTCTTTCAAGGAGATGAACTCAAATATAGGTTCGCTCGATCCTCTCGAGTTCACCGACACGGAAAAATATTGTGACAGGTATAAAAAAGCCCGCGACAAGTCTAAAATGAACGACGCGTGCCTGACCGGGACCGCTATGTTAGGTAAAAACAAGGCTGCCATAGCGGTCATGGATTTTTTCTTCATGGGCGGTTCCATGGGCGCGGCGCTCGGCGAAAAAATAACGCTCATGACCGAGTTCGCCACAGAAAACAGGCTGCCGCTAATAATCGTTTCGACATCCGGCGGCGCGCGCATGCAGGAAGGTATTTTTTCGCTCATGCAGATGGCGAAGACCTCGGCCGCTCTTGCACGTCACGCGAAAGCCGGCCTCATGTTCATATCGGTGCTCGTCGATCCGACGACCGGAGGCGTTACCGCGAGTTATTCGATGCTCGGCGACATTATCATAGCCGAACCGAACGCGCTGATATGCTTCGCCGGGCCTCGCGTTATAGAACAGACCATCAGGCAGAAACTGCCGGAAGGTTTTCAGCGCTCGGAGTTCCTGCTTAAGCACGGCATAATAGACATGGTCGTGCCCAGATCTGAAATGCACGATAAACTCGAGTTTATACTTGATTTTATCAATTCCGGCGAAAGGGCGGTCGAGTAAGAAATGACTGAAACTTTACAGGCAAATTTGATATCACTTGAAGAAAAACTGAACGAAATAGATTCGCAGATAAGCAAATTCAAGCAGATAAGCGCCGACGAGGGCATCAAGCTCAACGAGGTCGTCGAGATCCTCGAGCGCCGGAAATTGCAGCTGCTGGACGAACTGGACGCGTGGCAGAAAACGCTTATAGCCCGCCATAAAGACAGGCCGCTCGCCTGCGATTATATAAACGGCATATTTACGAATTTCACGCCCATGTGCGGCGACCGGCACATTATGGACGACCATGCGATCGTGGCCGGAATGGCATATCTCGAGGGGCGTCCCGTCGTGATCGTGGCCCAGGACAAAGGCCGCACCACCGAGGAAAAAGTCTTGCGCAATTTCGGCATGCCTCATCCCGAAGGCTACCGTAAAGCCCTGCGCGTGATGAAATTCGCCGAAAAATTCAACCGCCCGATAATCACGTTCATTGACACTCCGGGCGCGTATCCCGGCATCGAGGCGGAAGAGCGCGGGCAGGCTCTCGCCATAGCTGAAAATCTCCGTGAAATGTCGCAGCTCGCGGTTCCGATAATCGCGGTGGTGATAGGCGAAGGCGGGTCGGGCGGCGCGCTGGCTCTGTCGATCGCCGACAGGATATTGATGCTTAAATATTCCATTTATTCGGTCATTTCGCCCGAAGGCTGCGCGTCGATACTGTTCAGGGATGCAGGCAAGGCACCGCTGGCCGCGGCCGCTCTCAAACTGACGGCTGACGATCTTTACGGGTTCGCGATAATCGATCAGATAATAAACGAGCCCGCCGGCGGGTCGCACCGCGATCCGAAAAGCACTATAGAAAATGTAAAAGCCGCGTTGATAAGCAATTTAGATGATTTGTGCAGGGTGGATAAAAACGAGCTTCTTAACGGTCGATATAAAAAATTCCGCAATATGGGAGTTTTTTGTTCATTCGACAATTGAAAAGCGGAAATCCGTTTTTATATGCGTGAAGATGAAAATAACGTATTAACATAATAAAAATTTTGCCGATTAAAAAAATATGAAAAAAAATAAATCAGACAAAAAATCAGGACCGAAGCCCGACAGAAAGTTTTTTAAGCAGCCGGCCAAAAGTGTGAAATCTTTTCCTGTGGCGAAAAGCGGGCATGCTAAAACCGCCTCGCCCGCCAGGAGCGAAGCGAAGAAAACCGCGGTCAAAAAAAGCGCGGCGCAGAGCAAGGTTTTAAAGGCTAAAGCGGAAGAAGTAAAGGCGAAAAAAAACGCCGCGTCTGAAAAAACTCCCGTTAAAACCGCAGTGTTAAAAACTTCCGCGTTGAAAGTCCGTCCATCGCGGGTCCAAACATCCCCGGCGGCGGTCGGTCCGGTAAAGGTTAAAACCGCTAAAACCGCGGCTAAAGAGAAAAAACTCTCGAAAGCGCAAAACGCGGACCGCGAACGCTTCGCTGAATTTATTTCGCTGGCGCAGGAAAAAGGCGTCATCAGCCACAGGTACGTCAAGGATTTTTTCCCTGAAACCCTGGTCGATGTTAAAGCCTTTAAGCGCGTTCTAAGAAAGATAAAACAGTCGGGCATCGAGGTCATCAACGAGAATGCCTCCGAATCCGGTTCTGATTTACGCCTTGATTTTGACGATATGGTGAAGTTGTATCTAAAAGATATAGCTCCGCTCAGCCTTCTGAAACAGGACCAGGAGCAGAAGCTCGCGATTCTGATAGAGGACGGCGACAGGGATGCGCGCTCCAAACTTATACAGGCCAACCTCAGGCTCGTGGTGTCGATCGCGAAAAAATACACGAACCGCGGGATATTATTTCTGGATCTTATCCAGGAAGGCAACATAGGCCTTATCAAATCTATCGAAAAATTCGAATATAAGCTCGGTTTTAAATTTTCCACTTATGCGACATGGTGGATAAAGCAGGCGATAACCCGCGCCATAGCTGACCAGTCCCGCCTGATAAGAATGCCCGTCCACATAGTGGAACTCATCAATAAATTCAAGAAAATTTCGCGACGCCTTTTCAGCAAGCTTGGCCGCGAGCCTAAGGCCGAAGAGCTGGCCGTCGAAATGGAATGCGATCCGCATAAGATCCTCGAGATCAAAGAATTGATGCTCGATCCGCTTTCGCTCGACATGAGCGTCGGCGACGAAGAATCGACCATGGGAACCTTCATCGAGGACAAGGAATCGAAAAGCCCCGAAGAACAGGTGTTCGTGCAGATGCTTCGCAGCCAGATCGCCCGCGTGCTCAACGAACTGAACGAAAAAGAGCAGGTCGTCATCAAAAAGAGGTTCGGCCTCGACGACGGCATTCCCAGAACCCTCGAGGAAATAGGCCACTACCTGCAGATGACCCGCGAACGCGTAAGGCAGATCGAAGAACGCGCCATTTTGAAACTCAGAAAATTCAGCAAGCAGTATGGGTTTACCGAAGCTGAATAAACGGCGGAGTTTCGGCATATATTCAAAAAAATTATAAAACATCCGTGTTATTTATCTTATTAAAAAATATAAAAATATTATTTTTCTTTAAAAATGATCAGGAGGACGTTTAAGTGTTTTTATCCAGTTTTTCTAAAAAATCCGTAATTTCAACAGCTCTTATGGCCATTATTTTATTTTCCGGCACCGCTTACGCCGAGGCTAAAATATTCAAGATAAAGGCTAAACCCGTCGACGAAGTAAAAACCGAAGCGGCCAAGGAAGAAGCTGAGGTCACTATAGACACTGAGATAATGGCGAAAGAAGCCGCGAAAAAACAGCCCAAACCTAAAAAAGAGTTAAAAAAAGAGTCTAAAAAGAGCGCGTCCGCGAAAGTTCGCGCGGCGGTCAAAAAAGCCGCGGCTCCGGCCGCGGGCGCTTATGACGAATATGGCATCGCAGTCGAGGAGAAAATGTTCTCCAAATCTTCGGGCGATGTTCCCGTGCACGTTATAAGGGTCGACATGAACCGCGGACTGGTCCATCCGAAGATCGTGCTGGCGGAAGGCAACAAACTCGGAAGCAGAGGCACGCTTACCCAGATATGCAAAAACTATGATGCGGTGGCCGGGGTCAACGGCTCGTTCTTCGACGCTAAAACTTTCGCCGCCGTCGGATACCTTATGATCGACGGCCGCGCCATTCAGGCGCCTCTCATCGTAAAGGCAAGGACCACTTTCGGCATTACCCGCGACAATAAGGTCTTGATCGGAAAGCCTAAGTTCAGAAGAAGAATCAGGCCTGAAAACGACTTCTTTTCGATGATCGACGGCATCAATAAAAAATGCGGATACGGCGAGATCGTAATTTACACCTCCGATTACGTGAAGAAGGTCGCCGTGCCCAAAGGCGGCATGGGATATATTTTTGACGGAGCTGGAGTCGTTACCGGGCTCGTTCGCGCCGAAGCTAAAATACCTGAAGAAGGCGGACTGCTCATGGTTTCAGAAGAGCATCTCCACAGGTTTAAAAATACGGCCGCCGGAACGAAGATACTGTTCACGCAGAGCCTTATGTCCCCCTGGGACAGCGTACGCGACGCATTCGGTTCGGGAATGCTTCTTGTCACCGACGCAAAGATAACATTCGATCAGAGCCGCGAGGAAGTCGGCCGCTATCTTATGGGCGACGCTCCCAGGACCGCGATAGGCATCACCGCCGCGAACGAACTTGTTATGGCGGTCGCCGACGGCCGTTCGTCATCTTACCGCGGCGTCGATTTCGACGAAATCGCACAGATAATGATCGACTGCGGCTGCACCGACGCGATAGCGCTCGACGGCGGCGGATCATCCACGCTGGTATATAAAGGCGGAGTCCTGAACAACGTTTCAGACAAGGGCGGCCTTCGCAAGATAGCCAACGCGCTGGTTTTACTTAAAGCGAAATAAACTGAACGATAATTCATTTTAATGATCGTACTGACGAAGCTAAAACAATAAGAGGTTGATTGCGTGGATATAACAACTGTATTCGGTATTTTGGGAGCGGGACTCACCATCGTAATATCGCTTTACGCCGAAGGCGGCCACTTAGGGTCTTTGGTTAATATAGGCGCTATATTTCTTATATTGAGCGGCACATTTTGCGCTACCATGACCGCTTTCCCTTTAGAACGCTTCCGTCAGGCGCCCAGGTTCCTGAAAAAAGCCTTTTTATATAAGCACGAAGACCCGGCAGTCATTCTGCAGACGCTTTTCAGGCTCGCCGAAAAAGCCCGCCGTGAAGGCCTGCTTTCGCTCGAAGACGAAAAGGACAACGTCGAGAACCTGTTTTTTAGAAAAGGCCTGCAGCTCGTCGTCGACGGCATCGATCCGCAGCTGATCCAGAAGATACTCGAGTCCGAGATAGACATGAAGGGCGAAGAGGAAAAGGTTGGATCTGAAATATTCGGAATCGCGGGCGGTTTTTCGCCGACGCTCGGCATCATCGGAACGGTTATGGGCCTTATCCATATGCTCGAGGGTCTGGGACGAACCCAGGGCGCTGGCGATCTCGGCAAGGCCGTCGCCGTCGCATTTATCGCGACGTTCTTCGGCGTCAGCATGGCCAATCTGGTATGGCTTCCGATATCGCTCAAACTGAAAGAACGCATGAAAGAGGAACAGAATCTTCTCTACTGCATAATGGAAGGGGTCCTGGCCATCCAGGGCGGCGACAACACCGCCATCATCAAAGAAAAATTAAGAACATTCTTCCCGAACGAAATCGAAGCGCTCGGCAAATAGTTCGCAAAAGAGCCGCCTTCATGCTCCCGCGTGAGGGCGCGCGAATTTTATGAAAGCCGAAAAAAGCAAGTAATCTGGAGCCGTTAATGTCAAAGAGAAAAAAAGAGCCGGAAGGCGAAATGAATTTCGAGCGTTGGCTCCTGCCTTACGCCGATATGATAACGCTGCTGCTGGCTTTTTTTATAATCATGTACGCCCTTACCCTTATCGAAAAAGATAAAGCGGCTAAAATTATGGAAGAAATGGCCAAGGCTTTCGGCGGCGGCGCCGCCGATACTCAGGGTACCCCGGGTCTGGTGGCCGGCGGCAAGAAGTTCCCTCAGCCGATGATCGAATACACCGGCGTCTACAGGAAAGGCACTAATAAAAAAGTGTCGTACGTCGAAAATACCGGAAAAAGGCCCACGGTCGGCAATATCGTAAATATAACCGCCGTCGGCGGCACGGGCGAAGCCGTGTTTCACGGGACCGACCCGGAGCTCATAGAAAAATTAAAAACGATCGATCCGAGGCTTCTGGGAAGCAGGCTGGGGGCCGGCGACAAGGGCTCCGAAGGCGAAATTTCAAAAGACATACTCATCAGGACTGGAAAGAGTAAAAAACTTCCCGCGACGGGCGAAGTAAATCTTGTGAGCCCGGGCGCCGGAGGCAAAAAAGAAGGCGACAAAGGCGGCAAAACCCCTGGCGAAAGAACCGGAGATGCGGGCGGCAAGACCGCAGGCGAAAGCGGCGGCGATATCGGCGAAAGCGGCGGCGGCACTCTCGGTGAAGAAGAAGACTCCAATTTTCCATATAAAGTGAATGACCCTTATCTGGAAAGCATCGCGGGAAAACTCAAGACCATGTTTTCCGAAGAGCTCAAAACCGCCAGCCTTGAAATCAAGATCACTCAGCGCGGAATTGAAATGATCATATCCGGTGATATCATGTTCGAACTCGGTTCGATAGAGATATTGCCTCAATCACTAAAGACCGTCGAAAAACTCTGCGCGGTAATGAAATATCTTGGATCGCAGGGATTCAATTTCCGCGTGGAAGGTCACACAGATAACATTAACGTCCATTCTTTCCTTTATCCTTCGAACTGGGAACTTTCATGCGCCAGGGCCGTCGCGGTGGTTCGCTATATGACCGAAACGCTCAGCCTCGAGCCGGAAACCATCTCCGCGGCAGGATTCGGAAGGTTTCGCCCGATAGCCGATAATTCTACGCCCGAGGGCCGCAAAAAAAACCGCAGGATAGAGATATTGATCTACGACCCTTTAAAACCGCCTGATGTTTCCGCCGAATTGAATAAAAAACCCGACTCTTACTATAAAAACCTGTCGGAGCAGGAAAAACGGCTTAAAAATAAAAACGCGAAGCCTGGCGCTCCGGTTTTATCGACGGTCGAGGTCCGGCTGACGCCTCCTTCCGCTCCCGCCGCGGCGCCGGCAGAAACGACGGCGCAGCAGCCGCCCGCTAAAGTTAATTTCGCTCCGCTCACTTCAGAAATACGCATTAAAAATAAATGACCGGCATTATTATTTATGAACGATAACGATTCATCCGCATGCGCGAAAAAAAAATCTATATTCGTATACGGTTATTTCGGGGCCGGAAATATTGGCGATGAGCTCATATTGACGGCCTTTTTAACTATGCTCGCTTCGCGCGGCGTAAAGCGCGAATTGATAGTGGCCGTCGAAAGGCCTGAATATTACGACCGGATCGCATATGAAAAAGATTACAAAAATCTCGATATCGTTTTCGTGAAAAGATATAAAAATCCTTTGAATTTTAATAATATAAGCGCCTTCAGGAGATCCGCCGCGTTCGTTATCCCGGGCGGCGGCATTTTCCAGGATTACAGCGCGCTTTCTTTTCTGTGTTACTACTCTTTCCTGGCCGTCTCAAAATTATTCGGCGTTAATAACTATCTTTTATTTCAGGGTCTCACCGGCATTAAAAGCAAATTGTTCGTGAAAATGATGATCTTCGCCGCGAACAATCTTTCAAATTATATAAGCGTTCGCGACGAAGCGTCGGCGGAGTTTCTTGGTAAGCGCGGCGCAGCGGCCGCGGATCCGTGCGGCGATTATTCCGATCCGGTTTTCGCGCTGAACTCTTCTATAGGCGAAAAAATTCGTTCGATAAACGAAGGCGCCGTCAAAGAAGGCGTTATCGGCGTTTCGCTGCGGCCGTGGAAAGGCGCCGGCGCGAGTGAGATTGCTAAGGTCATTTCGGCCGTCGTCGAAAAAACCGGCTTGAATATGAAACTTTATTCGATGCAGGAAAAGATCGACTGCGATTTCAATTCGATTGTCATCGGCTCGCTCGACGAAAAAACGCGGGGCAAAATCATAAAAATCGAATATATCAACGACGCCGGAAACCTGGTCCGTTCGCTTTCGCTTAATTCATTAAACATAGGCATGAGGTTCCATTTTTCAGTGCTTTCGATGATCGCCGGCGTCCCGTGCGTCGGGCTTTCATATGACGAAAAGGTAGGCGAGTTATATAAACGCGCTAACCTCCAGCAGCTTTGCGTTTCAGGCCCTGAATTCGCGGAGTTAGCTTCCGGAAGGACTGAGCCGCTTATAAAGCGCGCCGATTACGCGCTGAAGAACGCAGGCCGTCTTAAAGACGCGATCGGCAGGTTCGCCTCTGAGCGCGAAAGCATCGCAAAGTTAATGTTCGAGGATTTTTACGTGAAATGCCTGCAGTAGTTTTGCGCGCGCGAAGGCGCGCCGAAGGTTTTATATGCTTAAAGAACTTTTAGCTAAGACGATATTTAAAATACAGGGGAAAAAAAGGTCGGGCGCGCCTCTTGCGCTGATGGAAGCCGTCATCTGGCCGGCGCTGGTCGTTTCGGGGTTTATTTACTATTCGCTCAACCTTCTCAAATGGGCTTTATACAGATACGGGGCCCTTGCGCCCTATAGATCGGAACTTTTCACCGTCAGTGCCGGCAACATAAAGGTAGGCGGGACCGGCAAATCGCCGCTTATAATAAAGCTGGCGGCCGCGCTGGTGAACTCGGGCGTCGGCGCCGCGGTAATTAACCGTGGTTATCTCGGGCCGATAAAAGGGCTTAACGTTATATCCGACGGAACGAAGCTTCTTAAAAGCATCGACGAGTCCTCCGACGAAGCATACATGGAGGCGCTCGCGCTTATCGGCGGCAAAGATAATGCGGCGCGATATGAAAACAACCGCGGTGTAATCGAGGCATCCGGCCGTCTGGCGGCCTTCGGCGAGAATAAGATCACGGCTGAAAAAGGCGTGCCGGTTTTAACTTCGAAGCATCGGGTCGATTCGGTGAAGTATCTCGAAAATACAGGTTTTAATGGCGTCTGTCTTCTTGACGACGCTTTTCAGTATTACCGGCTTATTAAAAATATTAATATAGTCGTTGTCGACCATAAAGACCCGTTCTCGAACGGCCTGACATTTCCGGCCGGCGCGCTGCGCGACAGAATAGCGCGGCTCGGTGAAGCCGATATCATAATCATTTCCAGATGCCCGTCTGAAAGCCGTGCGGCCGACTCAAGGGCATCGGTCATCGAATCGGTATGCCGCAGGAACGGATTTAAAGGAAATATTTACAGAAGCGGTATTGAACTAACCGGCCTTTATTCGGCCGGTGATGACCAAAAGATTGATTTTTCAGAGCTTGCCGGATCGCGCGCCTTTCTGGTGGCTGCTATCGCCGATAACGCCAGCCTGTTCGCCTCCGCCGTAAAAAAGGCGAGGGAGAATGGATTTGAAATTTTCTGCGAGGGTTTTTTAGATCACAGCAGCTACGATGAAGCCGCGCAGCGCGGTATAGCGGCGAAAATGAGCTCGCTCGGCGCCGGTTCGCTTATAACCACTTTTAAGGACGTCGTCAAACTAAGGCGCGACATTTTCGGCGGGCGAAAGGTATATTCGCTTTTATTCGAGCTATGGATCGAAGGCGAAGAAAAACTTCTAAAAGAGATAAAAGATGGATACGATAAATTCATAAGCGATAAAGGACGTGTCAGCTGATGATGACTTTGTTTATTTCAAAACGGCGGATTGTATGAACCGGGGGCGTTATAAAAAGATTGTCGCCATAACTACCGGCGATCCGGCCGGCATCGGCCCGGAAATAACCCTTAAAGCCATAAAACACCTTATCGAAACAGGTAAATTCGATCATTCAAATTTTATAATAGTCGGCAACCGGGATTCGTTGTTTGCGTTAAACGATAAATTTTCGATTCTCTGCGAACTAGACAAAATAAACATTGCAGGCGCGGGAGGCCCGCCTGCCCGTCAATTCACTACCGGCGAAGCCTCGCGCGAATCGGGCGCGGCTTCTTACTCATATATAGAAAAGGCCGTCGGGATAGTGATGTCCGGGGCCGCCTCGGCGCTTGTCACCGCGCCCATATCGAAGGAAGCGCTTAAACTCGCCGGAATTAATTACTCCGGTCATACTGAAATACTGCAGGCGCTCAGCGGTTCCGAAAAAGTTGAAATGGCTTTTCACGGAAAATATTTCAATTTGCTGCTTCTGAGCAGGCACTTATCACTGCGCGACGCTATCTCCCGCCTCGATATAAATATGGTGGCGCTCGGGATCTTAAACGGCGCGCGGTTCATGCGCTCGCTTTTTCCGAAAGCATCGGCCGTCGATATTATCGTGCCGGGGCTTAACCCGCACGCTTCCGAAAACGGGCTTTTCGGCGACGAAGAGGAAAAAATCATCGTGCCCGCCATCCTCCGCGCCCGCGAAATTGTTGCGCGGGAAGCCGGCGGCGCGGCGCATGTCGGGATCTACGGCCCCGAATCGGCCGACACCGCATTCTACCGTGCTTATAAAAGCCGCCGCAAGACGCTGCTGATATCTTTTTATCATGATCAGGGGCTTATTCCGTTCAAACTCCTGCATTTCGATTCCGGCGTCAACGTCACGATCGGCCTTCCGTTCGTGCGCACTTCGCCAGACCACGGCACTGCTTTTCAGATCGCTGGAAAAAACTGCGCCTCTGCTCTTTCTATGATCAACGCGCTCGGGCTCGCTTTTAAATTAAAGCCGTTCGAACTTTTCTGACGCATTAATGGCGACGGTCTTTTCTCGTTTCTAATAATCGTTTTTTTAAGTTTATATATTTACATCATCGATATTTTATGATATAAAGAAGTTAATGTTTTATAAACGACTATATAACTACGGCGGTGCAAAATGAGTTTTAAAAGATCATTCGGAATCCTGGCCCATCCGACCTCAATTCCAGGCCCCTACGGCATTGGCGATCTCGGCGGCAATATCTACAAATTCATCGATTTTCTTCACAGATCCGGCGGCAAGTTATGGCAGATAATGCCCCTGGGCCCCACCGGATACGGCGATTCCCCATACGCCTGCTTTTCGGCTATAGCCGGAAACCCTCTTCTGATAAGCCCCGAAGAACTCATGAAGGAAGGGCTCCTCTGCAAAAAAGATCTCGGCGATATCCCTGATTTTCCGGCTGAAAAAGTCGATTTCGGCCCCGTCATAATTTACAAATACTCGCTTTATAAAAAGGCTTTTGCCAATTTCAAAAAACTGCCGTCCGGCCATGCGCTTGCTGCGGACTACAATAAATTCAAGAGCTGCCCCGACTCGAAAGCGTGGCTCGACGACTTCGCGCTGTTCATGGCGCTCAAAGAAAAACACGGCGGCGCCGTATGGTGCGATTGGCCCGCGCCCCTTGCCGCCCGCGAAAAAGCGGCTTTAGACAAGGCGAAGGTCGAGCTCGCCGACGGGGTCGAGTTCCATAAATTCCTGCAGTATCTGTTCATAAAGCAATGGCTTAAAGTAAAGCAGTACGCCAACGACCTGCACATATCCGTGATCGGCGATATTCCCATATTCGTCGCCTACGACAGCGCCGACGTGTGGAGCAATCCGTCGGTCTTCCACCTCGACGTCAAAGGTAAACCCACCGCGATGGCGGGCGTGCCGCCCGATTATTTCAGCGAGACCGGCCAGCTGTGGGGCAACCCTCTGTACCGCTGGGACGAACTCGAACATCGCGGCTTCGACTGGTGGATCTTCCGCGTTAAGGAAGTGCTCAGGCTCGTCGACATAATTAGAATAGACCATTTCAGGGGCTTCGAAGGCTGCTGGGAAGTGCCGGCCGGCTCTAAAACGGCGGTCAACGGTAAATGGGTCAAAACAAAAGGGCGCGAGATGTTCAGAGCGATCAAACGCGCTCTGGGCGATCTGCCCATTATCGCGGAGGACCTGGGCGTCATTACTCCCGAAGTGGAAAAACTGCGCGACGATTTCGGCTTCCCCGGAATGAAAATACTTCAGTTCGCGTTTTCCGCCGACACCAATAACGCTTATCTTCCCCATAACTTCACGGCCAACTGCGTCGTGTACACGGGAACCCACGATAACGAAACCACGCGCGGATGGTTTGCCGGGCTTCCTGCCGCAGTCAAAAAAAACGCGCTCGAATATAGCGGCGGCAGCGCCGCCTCCGTCCACGGCGACTTCATTAAAATGGCGATAGCGTCGGTCGCGGTCTTCGCGGTCGTTCCGCTGCAGGACGTTCTGGGCCTGGATAACCGCGCGCGTATGAACACGCCCGGCAAGGCATCCGGCAACTGGGGATACCGCTACCGCGCCGGAGAACTTAAAGCGAAATACGCTGCCGCGCTGAAAAAACTATGCTCGCTTTACGGCAGGATATAGGGCGCCGCGGCCGTTAATTTTATTGACATATTCGCGTGCATTTGATAACATATAAATATTAAAATAACAAAACGGCGGGAATAAACGTGATAAAATATTTCCGCCACGGAACGAATAAGGAGGACATTTACAATGCCATTAGTATCGACGAAAGATTTATTCAAAAGAGCCATTAAAGAAGGTTACGCGATAGGCGCGTTCAACGTGAACAATATGGAGATCATCCAGGGTATCATCGACGCCGGCAAAGAACTCAACGCCCCGCTTATACTCCAGTTTTCCGAAGGCGCACGCAAATACGCGCGCCACGAATTTCTCAGCCACCTCGTTCAGGCCGCCACGGAACTTGTCAACATCCCCATCGTTCTGCACCTCGACCACGGCGAAGATTTCGAAATTTGCAAAAAGTGCATCGACGGCGGCTTTACCTCGGTTATGATCGACGGATCGAAACATTCATTCGAAGATAATATTAAACTCACGAAACAGGTCGTCGATTACGCGCACTCTAAAGGCGTCGTCGTCGAAGCCGAACTTGGCAAACTCGCCGGCGTCGAAGATAATATAGCGGTCTCCAAGAAGGACGCCACATATACCGATCCCGACCAGGCGCTCGAATTCGTCGAAAGAACCGGCTGCGACTCTCTCGCCGTCGCCATCGGCACATCGCACGGCGCGTATAAATTCAAAGGCGACGCTCAGCTCGATTTTGACAGGCTCGCCGAGATCCAGAAGAAAATACCCAACACGCCGCTGG
>MGFH01000138.1 GCA_001791795.1 Candidatus Wallbacteria bacterium GWC2_49_35 | reverse complement strand
TCCCTCACGGCCGGTGAGCGAATAGGCCGCGATTATCTCGCCGGCGGCGCTGTTGGCAAAGGTCATGAAAACCACCGGCTTGTGAGACTCCAGAAGGCCGTACGCGATCTCGGCCGTAAGCCTTCGTTTCATGCAAACCGCGGCTTTCGAGCCGCCCGAGTTTAAAAAATCGCAGAAAGCCTCGACGGCGGGCGGATTTGTTTTTTTCTTCGCCGCTGCCGCCATAAAATCGTCGTAATCCCTGAGTTTTTGTTCGTAACCGTCGAACTTCGGGCCGTTTTTGAGAAAAAGCAGAAAAGCGAGGCTGTGAAACGATTTGATCGACGCGTTGTTGAAAAAGAACTCGGAGGTCTCGATCTCCTTCGGAAGCTCGATCCTGAAAAAACCGGAAGCGTCAAAACCTTTATTTTTAGTGGCGTTGACGCTTTCGCCAGCCAGATTTTCGAAAACATACCAGCGATAAGGCGCGACGAACAGCCCGTCTTCGCATTCCACGATATAGCCGCCGGGAATTTCTTTTACCAGCTTATATCTTGCGTCTTTTTCGGCCGCTACGATCGAAGCCATGGACGAAAACTCGCGGGGATAAAGCGGCGCGTAAAGCGAACCGGCCGGTTTTATAAAAACGGCCTCCACGGTTTCAGCGAATGCGGAACCTGCCGCGACGGAACCTGAAATTATCAGCAGCGCAGCCATGGCTGAACATAAATGAAACGACCCGGTCCTGTTTTTTAAAATCATATTCATAAAAACATTTAAGAAATTCAATTATTAATTCACGAAATCGACCGCGAACAATTTTTCCGCCGCGGCCGCGGGATCGAACGCTTCGGGGCGTTCGCGCATTATTTTTATAACGGCCCTTGAATTTTTAGACTCATTATAAAAAAAATCGTCGAAAAAGTCAAATAGATTAACGCCGCATTCGTTTATTAATTTGAGCAGCGCCGAGTCGGCGAAGTTTTTTTCGCTGAATTCGATATTCGACGATTTAAGTTCCGAGGCGATCCGCTTATAGCGGGCTTCGAGTTCCGTGATATATTCCGGGCCTGAATAAAAATCGAAAAAACCCGCATTTTGAGGCATCGCATAACACATCGGCGTGCGCGGCTTTACGACGAGCGGATTTATGGATATTTTAAGCCGGGCGTCAGGGCGGCGCCTGGTGAGATAGCCTTCCAGCCGGGCAATGAACGCGGCCGTGTCACCCGCCTCGTCTCCGCCGCTTTTGCCGAAAAAGTCGTAAAGACCTAGTATAAAATAAATTTTGAAGTTTTTAATGCCGCATTCGAGAGCTTTATCGAGGTTTTCAAATATATCGGCGTCGGCAAGGTTTTTAGAAACGGCGTTCCTGACCTCTTCGCACGCGCTTTCGACGGCGACGGTGATGTTTTTCTGCTCGTTTTCAGACAGCATCCTTATCAGTTCACCGCTTATCTCGTTTATATAGACTGACGACATGGAAATATCGAGTTTGCGCTCGCGCGTGTTTTTATAGAGTTCCACAAGGTCCGGATGCGCCGAAACCGCGGGTCCGAGAAGCCCGATTTTACGAGTGTGCGTAAGGACGCTTTCGATATATTTATAGATATCTTCGGCCGGATTGTACCTGAACCGGCCGTAGCAGCTGCCGACCATGCAGAATTTGCATCTTCTGACGCAGCCCCTGACGGTTTCGATAAGCGCTCTCATCTTGAATTCCGTGTGAGGGGTCAATATAACGGTTTTCGCATATTTATTTTCGGCCGGCGCGGCGCACCTTACAATTTTGGAGCCTTTCATCGAAGCGCACTGCGAAGGCACGAAGAAATTATCCGCACCGCCGAGCGCGCGCATGATCTCGCGGTTGATTTCGCTGGTGCCTTTTCTTTGTCCGGCCAGCTCGATATATTTCGAAACGACCGTGCCGATTGTGATCTCGCCCGCGCCCACAGAGAAAACGTCGAATATTTCATACATCGGGACTATATTCTGAAACGTAGCGGGACCGCCGCATATTAAAAGCGGGTAGCCGCCCGCCAGGCGCTCTTCGCGGCTGAAAGGGACCTTCGCGAGTTTGAGTATCCTCAGAACGTTTATGAAGTCGGTTTCGTAAGATACGCTGAACGCCAGAATATTGAAGTTGACCAGGGGCGTGGCGGTTTCGAATGAGGAAAGATATTTCGAACAGACGAGCTTTATGCTTTTTTCGCCGGGCAGATAGCAGCGCTCCACCGAAAGCTCGGGCCACGCGTTGAGCGATTCATACAGAAAATGGAACCCGAGCGACGACATCGCGGTATCGTAATGGTTCGGGTATATCGCGCATGCTCTGATATGACCGCTGGACGGCTTTATCAGATGGATCTCGTCTTTTATGTATTTGTCGTTTTGAAGCAGGAACCTGTAATCCATAATAATCAATACCCGATTATCGACAAACGATAATTTTTAAAAGGCCGGCCTTTTTTAAAATTAAAATTCAATAAAAAAAGGGCGCTTAAAACACCCTTTTTTATTTTGTTATTAAATTAACTTGCCGGCCCGGCTTATTTTTTGTGTTTTCTTAAAAACGCCGGTATGTCTATTTCGTCTTCGGGCTGCGTTACGATCGGACGCGCAGCTGGCACTTTGGTTATATTCGATATTTCTTTGGGCTTGGGCGCGACTTTTTCATCGTCGTTGAAACCGGTCGCTATAACGGTTACCCTTACTTCGTCCTTCATATCTTCGTTTATGACGGCGCCGAATATGATATTTGCTTCGGGCGAGGAGTTGTTGTAAATAATTTCGCAGGCCTTGTTGATCTCGTATAAGGAAAGGTCCGGGCCGCCCGTGATGTTTATGAGGACGCCGCGCGCGCCTTCGATACGGGTTTCGAGCAGCGGGCTCGATATGGCGGCTTCGGCCGCGCTCGTTGCGCGGTTTTCGCCGGTTCCGATGCCGATGCCCATCATAGCGGTGCCGGCGTCGGTCATGATCGTGCGCACGTCAGCGAAATCGAGATTGACCAGGCCGGGAACGGTAATAAGATCGGATATGCCCTGCACGCCCTGGCGCAGTATGTCGTCGGCTATTTTAAAAGCGTCGACGATCGATGTGTGCTGGTCTACTACCTGCAGCAGCCTGTCGTTGGGGATAATAATTATCGTGTCGACCTTCGATTTGAGATTTTTTATGCCTTCTTCGGCCTGCAGCATCCTGCGGCGGCCTTCGAAAGTGAAGGGTTTGGTGACGACCGCGACGGTCAGCGCGTTGCTGGCCTTCGCTATTTCAGCGACTATGGGAGCGCCGCCCGTTCCGGTTCCG
Source organism: Candidatus Wallbacteria bacterium GWC2_49_35 (assembly GCA_001791795.1). Lineage (GTDB taxonomy): Bacteria > Muiribacteriota > UBA9980 > UBA9980 > UBA9980 > UBA9980. The sequence continues at coordinate 38,769 of MGFH01000138.1, read as the reverse complement.
CCGCCCATGCCGGCGGTAACGAAAACCATATCGGAGCCGTCGAGAACTTCGGCTATTTTATCGCGGTCTTCTTCGGCGGCCTTCATGCCTATCTGAGCGTTTGCACCGGCGCCGAGACCCTTGGTGAGCTTATCGCCTATCTGAATTTTAAGTTTAGCGTTCGACAGCGCAAGAGCCTGCGCGTCTGTATTTGTCGCAATGAACTCAACGCCGGTTATGCCCGCGTTTATCATCCGGTTAATTGCATTGGAACCGCCGCCGCCCACGCCTATTACCTTGATATCAGCAACCTGTTCCATTGCGTCAAATTCGAACATTACTATTCCCCCTTTATGATATAACCAAAATATTCATTACAAAAAAAGCCTTAAAAAATATCTTTGAAAAAACTCTTCAGCCAGCTTTTCAGGCCGTCGTAAGTGCCGCCCGTGCGCATGAACGGCTGCCGGGCGTGCTGGTTCTGGAATTTCAACCCGTACATCAGAAGCCCTATGCACGCCGAAAAGGCGGGGCCGTTGACGCGATCCGTAAGCCCGTTTATATTGTTGGGCTTTCCTATGCGCACCGGCATGTCCAGGGTTTTTTCGGCGAATTTCACGATACCGTTCAGAAGCGCTCCGCCGCCGCTCAACACCGCGCCCGCAGGTATCTTCGCGACCGGCCCGATCTTTTTGATCTCGCCTTTTATCATCGCAAACATCTCTTCCATTCGCGGCTCTATAATTTCAACCATCTGCCTTAATTCGATCATGCGCGCGCCGTCGTTTCCGGCGTTGGCCACGCTTATTTTCTCGTCGAGGTTCGCGCCTTCGAGCCAGATAACGCCGTGCTTTATCTTGAGCTTTTCGGCTTCCTGGTATGAAGTGCGCAGGCCTATCGAAATATCGGAGGTCAGATGGGCCGAGCCTATCGGCAGCACTCCGCTGTATTTGACGTACCCGTTGGCGTAGGCCACTATATCAGTGGTTCCGCCGCCTATATGCAAAAGAACTACGCCGAGGTCTTTTTCGTCAGGGGTGAGCACGGCCTCGGCGGCCGCCAGCCCTTCGGAGATCGAGTCCTTTATTTTGAGCCCGGAGCCTTTGACGCTTTTCTGCAGGTTGCGCAGGGCTATCGAAGACGCCGTTATTATATGCGTTTCCACTTCGAGCTGGGAACCCACCATGCCGGCCGGATCGAGTATCCCGTCCTGATCGTCGACCTTGTATTCTTTAGGTATGACGTGCAGAATCTCGTAATTAGCCGCCAGCTGTATGGCGCGCGCCGCTTCCTGGACGCGGCTTTTATCTTCCGAAACTATTTCCTTCTGCGAGGGCGGTATTATTATTCTTCCGCGGGTGTTCTGCCCCTGGATATGATATCCGCCGACGCTTATGTAAACCGTGTCAATATCGGCGTCCGAAATATGCTCGGCGTCCGAGACCACCGCTTCGATAGTCTTGATGGTCTCCTCGATATTGATGATCATCCCTTTTTTTATTCCGGTAGACGGCGCTATGCCGCTGCCTAATATATATATTTCGTTATTTTCTGAAGCTTCGCCGACCACGACCGCGGTTTTCGTCGTGCCGACGTCCAGCCCCACAACCAGACCGTCTTTTGACATCTTTATTATATCTTGCCCCGTCCGTTTAAAAAATCCGTTGGTTAATTACTACTTTATCTTGATTCAATTAATAATTTATTAGTTTACGATCGGTTTTACCACTACTTCGTTGTTAAAGCGCATATCCACGTAGCTTATCTTCATACCGTCCTTCTGGAACCGCTCGAGCACTATCGTGAGCAGATCGAAATTGTTCTTGAAGTTTACGGCGTTGCCGGGATAGATTTTTATTCCGTTATTGGTAATCAAAACTATCTCGTTCCCGTTCAGGCATATTTCGGATATATTGGTCAGAAACGAAGGCGCCAGGTTGACGACCCAGTTTATAACGCTTTTGATCTTGATCTCGGCCTGTACGCTCTCGCCTATATTGGTGACAGGCATCGCCACGCCCGTAAGTATGGGCAGGTCGACCCTGACGTTCTTATTCGAGGCGCTTAAAATATAACCTTCGGCGTCCAGCTCGTAAAATTTACGCTCGTGAAGCACCAACAGGACGCTTTCGCGTTCGCTGATCCTGATGAGGACCTCGCCGACGCCTTCGGTCACGATCTCGACTTCTTTGATCTTAGGCATCGCGCGCAAACGGCTTTCGGCCGCCCGGTAATTCAGTTTCAGAAAATTTTCGGAAAGTTTGAAGCCTGAAAGCGCGAGGATCTTTTCTTTTTCGATCGTGTAATTGCCTTCGATCGATATTTTCTTCAATTCGAAATATGAAGTTTCAAAAATCAAATACTTGAATTCCCAGACAGCGAGCAGAAATAAAAACGCAGTCAATACAACCGCGAAGATATTTCGCGAAAATCGCAGGAGTTTTTTAAAATTTATCCACTTTCTGCCCGTCAAATCCATAATAACGCATAAAAATAAAACCTTTCGCAATCTTTAAGAACGATCTTCGGACGGTCCGCCCGCATAAAATCCGGTCCGCTTAGTACTTAAGCGTTCTTCGGAAAAATCGTTCTTAAATAAAAGAAAGGTACACTATACAATATAGAATAAAATATTTAGGAGTATTATAGCAGGAATCCGTTTTATTTACAAGAAAAAAAAGTTTTTTTTTTACCCCTGGAATCCCGCGGCTTTTTTGCCCGCGTATTTTTCCTGTAATTTCCTGAGTATGTCCGGCGATATAGTCGTGACATCGCCGGCGCCTATGGTGAATATGAAATCGTTCCTGCGGGCGATCGACGCCGTATAGCAGGCTACGTTCTTGATGTCGTTTATTATGAGCGAATCTTTTTTCCCCATCCTCTGAAGGGTGTTGAGTATCAGTTCAGATGAAACGCCTGATATCGGCGCCTCCGAAGCGCGGTATATATCGGTCAGTATTACAACGTCGGCCGTGTTGAGTGCGCCGGCCATTTCCTCGTAAAAGTGGCGGGTGCGCGAAAACCGATGCGGCTGGAATATGGCTATGATTCTTTTGTCGAAAGACGAGCGGGCGGTATTGAGAACCGCGTTGATCTCCGTCGGATGATGCGCGTAATCGTCTACCACAGTTATGCCTTCCACCTCGCCTATAACCTGGAACCTGCGCTCGACGCCTTTGAATTTCAATAAATTCTGGCGTACCGAATCGATCGAAAGCCCGAGAGTTTCGAGACATACGATTATGGCGGCCGTCGCGTTCAGTGCGTTATGAAGGCCGGGGATGTTAAGTTTGAAGCGTCCTATGGATTTTTTTAAATGCCTGAGTTCGAACGAAACCCCCATGCCGTTCTGACGGATATCGCCGAGCAGAAAATCGGGATTTCCGGCCGGATTGAGGCCGTAAGTGATGATTTTAGCGCGCGAAGGCATATGCGGCTTAAGACGGTTGATATTCGCGCTGTCGCTGCAGCATATTATGGTTCCGCCAGGTTTTATCTTGTTGAAAAAATCGGCGAAAGCGGTGTTGATCTGGTCGATACCAGAATAATAATCAAGATGGTCTTCTTCGATATTCGTCGTTACGATGACCTGCGGGGTGAGATATAAAAACGAGGAGTCGGATTCGTCGGCCTCGACGACCGTGTAGGTTCCGCCGCCGAGTTTGGCGTTTCCACCGAAATCGCAGACCTCGCCGCCGACTATGACGGTCGGATTAAGCTCGTGGCTTTCCATGAGCATGGATATGAGCGAAGTGGTCGTGGTCTTGCCGTGCGTTCCGGCGACGGCGACGCCGAATTTATTGTTTAATATGTATCCTAAAACTTCCGCACGCCTGTATATCGGAATATTATTCGCGCGCGCCCAGCTGATTTCAGGATTGACGTCCGATATGGCCGTAGATACCACCACGGCTCCGATATCGAGGCCGTCAAAATTTTCCGCCCTGTGGCCGGTCGAAATTTTCGCGCCTTTTTTTTCGAGCCTTCTGGTATTACAGTTTGTCTTGATGTCGGAGCCGGATATCTTATAGTTGAGTTCAAGCAATATCTGCGCGATCCCGCTCATGCCCGTTCCGCCGATACCGATAAAGTGGGTGTATCTGTTCTTGTCCATAGTGTTTATTTTTTAACTCCCTGTCCAGTAAGTAACGAACCCTCTATCTCGTCGCAAATCAGGGAAGCCGCATTCGGCATTGCCATACTGAGAGCGTTTTTACGAGTCGCTTCGACGAGTTTCTCGTCGCCAAGCAATTTTATGACCATATTTTTCAATTCGTCGGTGGCGTTCAGGCTTGCGTCGTCTATAACGAAGGCGGCGTTATTTTCTTTAAGCGCCATGGCGTTTTTATATTGATGGTTATCGGTGGCGTGCGGATAAGGGATCAATATGCAACAGTTTCCTCCGGCCGTTATCTCCGAAAGAGTGGTCGCCCCGGCGCGGCATATCACGATGTCGCTTATCTTCAACGCGTAGTATATTTTATCAAGAAACGCGAATAATTTCAAACAATTATTTTTATTTATTTTGGAATCCTGTAAATGCTTGTAGGAAGCGTAATCCCGGTCACCGGTAATGAATATTATCTGCAGGCCGCTTCGCGAATCGGCGAATTCTTCTATCATTGAGGCAACCGACCGATTGATCGACGATGCGCCTATCGAGCCGCCGAAGGCCAGTATGGTCTTTTTAGACGGGTCCAGGCCAAAAAATTCAAAAGCTTCCGCCGCGCCGGCCTCGATTATTTCGCGTCTCACGGGATTGCCCGTAAGTTTTATCGTTGCTTTAAATAAAAACCGGCTTCCGGCCGCTTCATAGCTCGTGAACGTCCTTCGGGCGAAACAGTTTATGAGGCGGTTTGCGAGCCCGGGATACGCGTTCTGCTCGTGCAGGAAAACCGGCACGCCTGAAAGTTTCGCGGCGATGGCCGCCGGCGCTGATACGTAACCGCCCGTGCCGAAAACGAAATCCGGCCGGAAATCGCGTATTATCTTCTTCGCCTCTCCTACGGCGCTCCAGAGGCAGGCCGCCTCACGAAAAACCGGGAGATAACTTTTTCTGCTGTGGCCCGAGGCCTTGATCATTTTAAAAGGTATGCCGTTTTCAGGAACTATTTTAGACTCTATCCCGCCGGTGCCGATGTAAAGGACCTCGGCGCCGTCGTGCCTTTTTAAAAATTCCTTTATCACCGCGAGCGCGGGATAAACGTGACCGCCGGTGCCCCCGCCGGTGAATATGCATTTTATTGCCATCGCTACCTCGAATATCTTGAAATGTTTAACAGTATGCCCATCGACGAAAGCGTCACCAGCAGAGAACAGCCGCCGTAACTTATAAACGGCAGCGGAACGCCCGTGACGGGAACGACGTTCAAAACGACGCTTATGTTTATAAGCGCCTGCACGAAAACGTAAAACGTTATGCCGGAGGCCATCAGAAAACCGAACAGGTCCGGCGCGCGGCGGGCTATATAAATGCCCCGCCACAGCAGCGCGATGTAAAGCAGGATCACGAATAGCGCGCCGAGAAAACCCAGTTCCTCGCATATTATCGCGAAGATGAAATCGGTGTACTGCTCGGGAAGCGAGCTGAATTTCTGCTTCGACTGCGCCAGGCCCAGGCCGTTGAAGCCGCCGGAGCCTATCGCGATAAGCGACTGTATGATGTGATAGCCGGAGCCGGATGCGTCCTTGAACGGGTCCATCCAGGCCACGACCCTTTTCATCTTGTAAAGGCTGTTTATGATGACCAGAAAAGCCCCCCCGGCGAATGTCGCGATAACCAGCGCGAGCTGGCCGAAATTGGCACCGCCTATATATATAAGAAAAAAGGCGATGGCGGTAAGCATCGAGGCCGTTCCAAGGTCGGGCTGCTTTAAAACAAGCAGATTGACGGGCAGCAGAAGCGCGATGAAAGGCAGTATGCCAGAAGAAAAATTATCGATTCTTGCCTGCCTGCCGGCGATCATAGCCGAAAAGAGTATGATTATGGAAAGTTTGGCGAACTCGGAAGGCTGGAGGCCGAAGATGCCTATGTTGATCCAGCGGCTGCTGCCCTTTATCGGCGGCAGCACCAGCACGACCAGCAGAAGCGCTATCACGCCGATAAAAAAAGGCAGCGCGACCTTTTTGAGTTTCCAGTAGCTGATCTGCGAAAACACCAGCATCATGGCGAATCCGATGCCGAGCGCCAGCAGCTGTTTCTGAAGGAAAAAACCCGATTTTTTGGTCATGTCGAGCGCGGTAAAATAACTGCTGCTGTAGATCATGACGATCCCGGTGCACACAAGCAGGACCACTATTAAAAATAAAGCAAGGTCGAACCCGGCCTCTTTTATCTTCACTTACTTCGCCGCCCCCGCCGTCTTCAATTTTCTGACCGCTTCGATAAAAGCGTCGCCGCGGTGTTCGTAGTTTTTGAACATATCCAGGCTCGCGCATGCCGGCGACAGAAGCACCGTCCAGCCGGGTGCCGAGACCGCAAATGCCCTGGCGACGCAATCTTCGAGAGTATCGCAGACCTCGACATCCGCGAAACCGGATCGCCCGAGGGCGTCCTTTATTTTTTCGCGCACCTGGCCAATAACGAAAACCTTTCTGACGCTCGATCTTAAAACGTCGGCGGAAAGCCCGCTGTAATCGGACCCTTTTTCGGAACCGCCCGCTATGAGCGCGACCGGCCCGGAAAAAGAAGCGAGCGCCACCTTCGTAGAATCTTCGTTGGTGGCCTTCGAGTCGTTGTAAAACTTCACTCCGCCGATCTCCTCGACGAATTCGAGCCTGTGATGCACGCCGCGAAAACTTTTGAGAGTTTCGGCGATCATTTCCGGGGCGACGCCGAAGCCATAATGGCAGAGGGCCGCCGCGGCCGCCGCGTTAGAAAGATTGTGGCGGCCGATGATGCCGATGCCGGAAGTTTTAATTATCTTTTCGGCGGCGCCGCCCGCCGTTTTTATGATCAGATAACCGCCTTCGACGTAAACGTCGCGCGACGCGTCGCCGGTTACCGTGAATGTAAAGCATTTCGAAGTTATCTTATCCCTTTCGGCCATCACGGCCGCGTCGTCGGCGTTAAGCACGGCGACGTCGGAGCTCTTCTGGTTCTGAAAAACGCGCATTTTCATGCGGGTGTAAGTCCGCATGTCGTGGTGGCGGTTCAGGTGGTCTTCGGTGATATTGAGCAGCGCGGCCGCGCGCGGAGCGAATTTTTCGGCGAACTCCATCTGAAAGCTGCTTATTTCAAGTACCGCCGCGTCGCGCGGCGTCATGGAAGCCGAGAAACCGGCGAACGCGACACCGATATTGCCGCCGACATAAACTTTTTCAAATATATTGGAATTTTTAAGTATTTCATACACGAGAGTGGTGGTGGTGGTCTTGCCGTTGGTCCCTGTTATGGCGGCGTAAGGAGCGCGCGAATACCACGAGGCGAACTCCACTTCAGAAACTACTCTGACGCCTTTTGAAAGCGCGTGAAGTACGAAAGGCGAGTCGCAGGGAACGGCCGGGCTCAGAACTATAAGATCTTGCGACGCGAAGGTCTCTTCAGAGTGAAAACCCAGCTCGTAGCGAATATCGAAGCCGAGCGCGCCGAGTTTCGCGGTCTGCTCGCCCAGCTCCTCCGGCTTCTTTATATCGCTTACAGTAACGCGAGCGCCGTTTTTTAGAAGAAACGCGGCGGCGTCCATTCCGCTGCGCTGGAGGCCGCAAACAAGGACCTTTTTCGATTTAAGTAAATTACTGCCGGCGGCAGCGCCATTTTCCATTTCAGCCATAAAAATTGCCTTTCTCTAAATTCGCTGACCGAGAGTTTTTTCGACGGTCACGGAATTGCCTTTTTCGTTGAATTCCACGCGGTCGGCCAGGTTTTTTACCAGAAACAGCCCGCGTCCTGATAATTTCATTACGTTGCCGACGGCGAGCGGATCGTATATCCTGCCGTGGTCGAAGCCTTCCCCCTCGTCGGTGATCGTGAGCTTCAGCTTTTCGCCGCAGAATAAATAATCGACGGCGATCTTCCGGGCGGGGTCCTGCCCGTTGCCGTGGATCATGGCGTTGACGAAAAGCTCGGACAGGATGAGTTTTACGTCATAAAAAAACTCTTCGGGCATTTCGAGCCCGTCCAGGCCGGCCATTATATTTTCGATCGCCCCGAATACCGCTTCGGGCGTACTGGAGATCATAATGGAACTCATAACGTTTTGGTCGCCAGCAGGGTGTTCAATCCCAGAATGCACAATCCGGCAAGTATCAGTATGATGGTTATTATCCAGAAACGGGCGACCACCTTCGTTTCCGGCCAGCCGGAAAGCTCGAAATGATGATGTATCGGGCTCATTTTAAAAACGCGCCTGCCGAAGTAACGGAACGAGAAAACCTGGATCATCACCGAAAGGGCCTCCACTACAAATATACCGCCTATGACCGCCAGCAGAAGCTCGCTCTTTGTGAAGACGGAAACCAGGCCTAGCGCTCCGCCCAGGGCGAGCGAACCCACATCGCCCATAAATATTTCAGCCGGCGAGGCGTTATACCAGTAAAAACCGAGCCCCGCGCCGACCAGCGACGCGCAGTACACGGTCAGTTCGCCCGCGCCGCGCACGAATGGAAGCCCGACGTGCTTCGAAAATATTGCGTTTCCGGCTATATAAGCGATACCGCCGAGGGCTATTGAAACCAGAATAACTACGCCTATCGCGAGGCCATCGAGGCCGTCGGTGAGGTTTACCGCGTTAGACCAGCTGGCCACTATGAAAGTAACGAAAAAAACGTACAGCCAGCCTATCTCGAAATCGCGGTTGATCACCGGCACGAAAAGTGTGGAAGGCATTATCTTCGTTGAATAAATCAGCCAGCCGGCGCCGAGGCCGAGTAAAAGTATCAGCGCCATCTTCGCTTTCGCGCTGAGACCGTCCGAACTTTTTTTCGCGAACTTCAGCATGTCGTCAAGAAAACCGACGGTTCCAAGCCATACCGTGCTAAGGACCATTATAATAACAAATTCGTTCAACTGGCACCATATAAGCGATGTGACGCATATGGCGATGACCATGGCGATACCGCCCATAGTGGGGCGGCCGGCTTTCTGCTGATGGGATTCGGGACCCAGCGCGCGTATATTCTGGCCGGCCTTTCTTTTCTGTATGTTTCTGATGACTATCGGCACGAGCATAAGCGTTATTACAAAAGACGTCAGCACCGCGAAAAGCGTCCTGACCGATATCATGGCCGTCAACTGCGATATCGCTCCCGAAAGAAGGTAATGAAACATCCTATTTCTCCCCTTGAAGCGCGTTCAAAACGACTTCGAGTTTCATCCCGCGGGATCCCTTTATCAGAACGAAATCGCCGGTTTTAACTATTTGCCTGACGCGCCCGGCGGCCTCCGCCGAGTCGCTGAAATGAAGGGCGCGTTCCGGAGCGAAACCTGCTTCTATGGCCGCCTGCATCGTATACTTCGACTTTTCGCCGACCGTGACAAGCAGCTCGACGCCGCATTTGGCGGCCAGCCGGCCCATATCGGAATGCGCCCTGACGCTCCAGTTGCCGAGCTCGAGCATATCGCCGAGTATGGCGACGCGGCGACCCGAAAACGCCTTGAATTCAGAGACCGTTTCGAGGGCCGATTTCATCGAAAGAGGATTGGCGTTGTAGCAGTCGTTCAAAACGGTGACACCGCCGGAAAGTTTAATAAGTTCCATTCGCTTCTGAACGCCGTTGAAATCGTTCAAACCGTTGACTATATCCGCGGTAGAAACGCCGAACTCTATCGCCGCGCAGATCGCGGCGAGCGCGTTGAGCACGTTGTGGCGGCCCGCCAGATTGAGCGAAACGCGAAAAGGCGGATAATTTTTAAGATCGGTTTTCACGACGCAGTCGAAATCGTAAAAGCCGTTTTCATTGACGGTAACGTTCTTGGCCTGTATTTTAGACGATCGGTTCGAAATTGAATAGCCGACCGACCTGCCCGAATACTGCGACGACATCTTGCGCGTGTAGTTATTATCGTAATTGAGTATTAGGCAGCCCTGCGTATCGACGCGGGGGATGAGCTCGGCCTTGGCCCTGGCTATATTCTTCAGCGTCTTTAAAAATTCTATATGCGACGGCCCTACGCAGGTTATTACGCCCACGCGCGGCAGCACAAGCGAAGCCAGCGAGTCGATCTCGCCGGGCGCGCTCATTCCGAGCTCGACGACGCCTATCTCATGGCTCTTGTCAAGGCACATCAGCTGCATCGGAAGCCCCAGGTCGTTATTGAAATTGCCGGCCGTTTTGAAAACCCTGTATTTCCGACCGAGTATCGCCGCGATAAGCTCCTTGGTCGTGGTTTTCCCGTTCGAGCCGGTCACGGCGACGAACGGCACTGAGTGAGTGAGCCTGTTAGAAAAACCTAGCTGGCGGAGTGCGACGCGTGTGCTGGCCACGAAAAGGCCGGCCGCTTTATGTTTACGGGCGATCTCCGATTTTTCGAACATCTCGCGGTAATTGGAAGTCAATACGACGCAGCCGGCGCCTTTTTCGATTGCCTGTTCGAAAAACTCGCAGCCGTCACGCGCTTCACCGTCGATGCCGAAAAAAGTGTCGCCTTTATTGATCTTTCTGGTATCGATCGAAGGCGGCCCCAGTTCGATAGCGGCTTCGCCGGACCCGCCGGCATTCAGCGAGAGCGAACCGTTGATTTCCTTGAGCAGCTTTTTGGTAAGTAACATGGTTATAATCTACCTTTCTTCTATTGGGAATTTTTAAGTTCTTTTAAATATTTAAGCGCCGTCGAGCAGTCGTCGAAATGCTTCTTTTCCGAACCGACTATCTGGTACTTTTCATGACCCTTGCCGAGAACGAGCACGATGTCGCCTTCTTTGGCCATCGCAACGGCCTTGCCTATGGCTTCTTCCCGATCGGCGATAATGTTGAACGGTTTTTCCGATTTCTGCGCGCCGGGAACGATATCGTTTATTATCTGCATCGGGTCTTCGCCGCGCGGGTTGTCGGAAGTTATTATGGTGTGATCGCTCGCGGTCGCGGCGTTATAGCCCATCATCGGGCGCTTTTCGCGCGACCGGTCGCCGCCGCAGCCGAAAACGGTTATAATGCGCGCCGGATTAAGTTCGCGAGCCAGAGCGATGACGTTAATAAAACTTTCCGGCGTGTGCGCGAAATCGACGAACACGCTGAAACCGGCGTTGACGCCTGGCGCTTCGACGAGTTCGAAACGGCCGGGAACGCTGGTCAGATACTCCAGCCCCGCCTTTATCTCGTAAAGCGTGAGCCCCGAGCAGACGCCAGACGCGGCCGCCGCGAGCGCGTTATAAACGTTGAACACGCCCGTGAGTTTGAGTTCCACCGGAATTTTAGTTTTTTTGTAATTGATGTAAAAATCTGCGCCGTTCATTCTTATGGCGATGATATCCGCCGTCATGTCCGCGCCAGAGTTCTTCTTCAGTGAAAAAGTGAAAACCCTCGCGCCGCTTATTTTTTTCAGTTCGTTCGCCAGTATGCGCCCGTAGGTGTCGTCGATATTGACGATCGCGGTCTTCGGAAATCTTTTATAATGCCTGAACCTGGGGTCGAACATCTTCACGAAGAGCGAGGCCTTGGTTTTGAAATAATCGTTCATATCCTGATGGAATTCGGTATGCTCTTTTGAAAGGTTGGTGAAAATGAGCGTGTCGAATTCAGTGTTTTCGATACGGCCGAGTTTTATCGCGTGCGAAGATACTTCCATGACCGCCGATTTCAGGCCGTAATCGACCATGCGCGCGAGCATCTGCTGAAAGAACAGCGGCTCGGGAGAAGTATTCGGCGCCTCCACTTCCTCGCAGCCAATGATATATTTTATGGTGCCTATAAGGCCGCAGTCGCTGTATTTTTGGGCAAGGACCGAACGCGCGAAATAAGAGGTCGTCGTCTTGCCGTTGGTGCCGGTGATCCCGAGCAGGTTGAGCTTGCGGGACGGATGGGCAAAAAACGGGGCCGCGAGTTTTTTCGTGAGTTCGAAAGAGGAGCGCGTCAATATAACGGGGATCTCGACGCGGGAAAGGTCTATCCTTCTTTCGACGATCAGCGCGGCCGCGCCTTCTTCTATGACTTTTTCGATATTTTTATGGCTGTCGAAATTGCCGCCGTGCGATGCTATGAACAGCGAATTTTCCTCGACCTTGCGGGTGTCGTTAACGATGTTCCTTATAATAAGGCCGTCGTCACGCTCGCTCTTATAGTTAATAATCTCGCAGGAATCGCAGTATTTAATTATTTCTCCAAGAAGCATTGACATAAATAATCACCTAGTTTTTATTCATCGAAAAATTAAGCCTTACGGTGTTATCGTCGGACAAAAGCTCGCCCGGCATGGGTTTCTGCTCGGCCACGAAACCGGAGCCGCTAAATTCGCAGGACAAATTGTAATTTTTAAGTATTTCAAGCGACTCTTTCATCGATTTTCCTATCAGCATCGGCATAAAGAAGTTCTTCTCGTTTTTCTGATTGGCGTTCAGGTCTTCGCTGGTGCCAAGATAAGCTATCACGCTTTCGTCGATGGGAAGGAACTTGAAGGGTTTCGGGAACTGCTTTACGACGAGGGGGCCGTTGCCGAGGAATTGGATTCTGATCTTATCCTGGAATTTGATTCTGGCCTCGCTCGCCGTAAGCCCTACGATGTCGGGTATTTTGACCGCTTTCTGCAGATCGCCCGTTGATACGAATGTTTCTATCTTCTTTTCCTCGGGTAGAATGTTATAATACATGAGGATCTTTTCCGCCACGTTCTTGAAAGCAGGGGCCGCAACCGTTCCGCCGTGGACGTCTTTGGTGCCTGCCGGAAGTTCGGGCTCGTTTATGACCACCAGGATGGATAATTTGAAATGCGGCTCGTTTATGAATCCGAGAAACGACGAAAAGTATCTGCCGGCCTCGTAAGCGCGGCCGCTCGATTTCTGCGAGGTTCCGGTCTTGCCGAGAATTTCATAGCCTTCGACCGCGGCCTTTTTGCCGGTTCCGGCCACGATAACTTTCTTGAGGGCCTTTTTCATCTTTTCGCATGTTTCTTTTGAAAACAGCCTGATATGAGGTTCTATATCGAATTTACGTATGGTCTTGCTGTTCGCATCTTCGAGCGCCGTCACCAATATCGGTTTCATCATAACGCCGTCGTTTAAGACCGCGGACGCCGCCGATATCAGCTGAACTCCGTTGACGCCTATTTCCTGGCCGATCGACATAGACGGCAGTGAAAGGGCTGACCAGCGCTTCGTTTCGCGCAGTATTCCCGCCGATTCGCCCGCGTTGGGAAGAATATTGGTCGGCGTGCCGAAGCCTGCTTTTTTTATGCTTTCGTAAAATTTTTCTTTACCCATTTTCATTGCGATCTGTATGGTAACAGGATTGCACGAATTAGCGAAGGCCTCGAGATATGTCTGCCTGCCGTGAAAATCATGGCATTTTATGGTGAACTGGTCTCCGAATATCTTGATCGAGCCGCCGCAGGTGAACACTTCGTTTTCGTCGATCACGCCGGCATCGAGCGCCCCGGCGAAGGTCAGTATCTTGAATGTCGAGCCCGGTTCGTAAATATCTACCAGTGCGCGATTTTTTCGAGACTCGGGGGTGGTGCCCCTGATGTTGTTAGCGTCATAGCCCGGCCTGGTGGCCATTCCGAGCAATTCGCCCGTCAGCGGGTTCTGGACGATGATTATCGTCGATTTCGGTTTGTAGAATTTATATATCTGGTCGAGTTCCTTCTCGATGATGCTCTGAATAATGTCGTCGATGGTCAGATGTATCGAAACGCCCCCGAAGTAGCGTGAATCGACGTCCCAGTTCTTCGAGCCTGCCGTTACCCTGGATTCGAACTGCCTTTTAATTACGCCCGTGACACCCTTCAGGTAGTTGTTATAGACCAACTCGATGCCTTCGAGCCCTTTATTGTCAAGAATGCCGCCGCCGTCGGGACCGACGCAGCCGAGCAGATTGGAGGCGAGGCCGCCGTAAGGATATATGCGCTTGAACTCGCTTTTGAAATAAACCCCGGGCAGGCCGAGTTTCTGGATCTCTTCGGCGGTCTCGTCAGCGACTGCGCGCTTGATCCATACGAACTTCGATTTTCTAAGCGACGACTGAAGTATCTTGTCACGTGGGATCCCCAGGCGTTTCGATAATTCCATGGCCACGCCCTCGGAATTGGTGAGGACCTCTTCCGGGCATATATAGCATGACTTAACGGGCGAGGAGATCGCGAGTTTGCTTAAATTGCGGTCGTAAATGGAGCCGCGCTTTTTAGAAACCGTATAGCGGACGGTTTTAAGCCCGAGGGACTTCCATTTTTCGTGTTCGCTTATCTGGACGGTATAGAGCCTTAATATTACAAGCGATACGAAGACGCAAACCAGCGCGCCGACGAATATAAGCCTGCTCTTATGGGTCCTTTTTATTTCCACGAATTCATACATAAAAAACCGCGCTAATAATTATTTTTTGGGCCTATCTCGTTTTCCGAGGTACTTTTGTGGGGCTGCAGAAGTGAAACGTATTCCACCTGCGTCGGAAGGTTCATCATGAGCTGCGTGCGGGCTATCTGCTCGATGCGGTTCATGGCGGAAAGTTTGGCGCGCTCGGCCATAAGGTTGTCGCGCTCCTTGACTATATTTTTATATTCGGTATTAAGTTTATTGAGACCGACCCTGATCTCGACCATCTTGACGAACGACCAGACATAAGCCAGGACCATCGTACAAAGAAGAACGGCGATCAGCACATAAAAAAGCACCAGCGTCTTTTTGCTCTGCGATATTTTTTTTATCGAAAGCTGCCTTTTAAGCGCTATATCGTCGTTATTAACATGGCCGTTAGCGAATTCCATACGATCACCAATCGAAGCCCCGGGGGGCTAAATAAACTCTATTATCCTCATTTTGGCCGAGCGGCTGCGGGGATTGATCCGCAGTTCTTCGCCGCCGGCGCATATAGGTTTTCTGTTGACGGGGCGCACCGAAGCCTTGTGGCCGCAGCGGCAGACTATGACCTCTTTCGGGCAGACGCAGCCGCGCGACTCGTTCTTTACAAATTCTTTTACTATCCTGTCTTCGTTCGAATGAAAACTTATGGTGAAAAGCCATGAATTTCTTACGAAGCGCACTGAGGTTTTTTCGAGCAGCGCCCTTATATTGTCGAATTCGGAATTAACGAATATCCGCAGGGCCATTATCGATCTGGTAGCGAAGTCCGCCGCGCATTTTATCTTCGGGTGCCGCTTGTAGACGGTTCTTACGATCTCGGCGAACTCCCGGCAGGTCTCGATCTTCTTTACGCGCCTGGCCTCGGCCACCGCGTGAGCTATCTGGCGCGAAAGCGTCTCGTCGGCTAGTCCGTAAAGTATGTCGGCAAGCTCGCCTTCGGAAAAATCATTGACGACCTCGAACGCGGATACGCCCTCAGATTCGCGGTTAAGGCGCATGTCGAGCGATGTTTTATCGTCGAATGAAAAACCGCGGCCGCTTTCGAAAAGCTGGTAATTGGATATGCCGAAATCGGCGATCGCGCCGAATACGCTTTTTAACCGTTCCGCGCTCACGGCGGAGTCGAAATCGACGAAATTGGCGTTTAATATGCTCAGGCGGCCGTCGCGGATATGATCGGCGTATTTAGCTTCGGCCAGCCGGCAGGTTTCAGGATCGGCATCGAAGGCAATAATTTTCAGCCTTTCATACTTTTCAAGCAGCGGCAGCGAATGCCCGCCAAGGCCGAAAGTAAAATCGATAAAGGAGTCGAGGCCGTCGCGAAAATGGCGCTCGTACAGAACGCCGAAATCAGCCAGAAATTCATCCAATAAAACCGGGATATGACCTTCATTGAAATTCATGGCGTTATTGTACTACAAACGGGCGAATAAATCAATTAATATTATATTAATAATTTCAAAGATAAGAAAAATGAAAGATTGAAAGATTGAAAGATTGAAAGATTTGCGTTTGAAAAAACGGACCGGCCGTTTTAAGCCTGAAGTGAGGCGCCTTCGTTTTTCTTCTTGGCGCTCGACGTGATAAGCGCAAGAAAGCCCGCGCCGCATATTACCGCCGCGAACACCGCCGTGGCGTTAAAACCTCTGACGACATCCGAAGCGTTCATAATATAAGAGGTATTATCGGCCGGATTGAAAACAGCGAACAGCCATTCGAAAATAGAAATTCCCAGAATGCTGCCGAGGTTGCTGACCGAGGCGTAAAGCGCCATGGCCATTCCTTCGCGCCCGACCGGCGCGTGGCTCATGACAAGTGCGGTGACCGACGGAAAAAACAGTGCGAGACCGGCGCCGAATACTATCAGCGCGAGATTGACCAGCAGCAGGCCCGATTCCTGATCGAACAAACAAAACAGGACCGCCGAGACGGTTATTAAGAACTGAGCCGAGACCGAAACTGCGGCAGGGCCCTTTTTATCGGAAAGGTGCCCCGCGAAAGGGCTGAGCACGACCGATAAAAGCGGGAAGATCATAAGCAGGCGGCCGGTCTCGGCGGGAGTCATCTTTTTGACAATTTCAAAGAAAAGAGGGAAAAGAAAACTGAGCCCGTCGAGCGTCATGACCACCGCGAGGGTGGCTATGAAGCCGCCTATTATATGCTTGTTGGCAAGCAGCGAAAAATCCAGTATAGGCTTTGGAGCGCAGCGTTCCCTGATCACGAAAAGGGGCAGGAAAACGGCGAAAGCAGCATAGCATAATATAATCGACGGCGAAAGCCAGCCCGTCATTTTACCCTGGTTGACGGCGTAAACGAAGGCGGCAAGAAACAGGAAGCAATAAACGGCGCCGGGGTAGTCGAACCCGCCGCCGTTTTCAAGGGATTCCGGCGGCTGAGCGGAAGCAGATTGCTGAACCGCGGACTCGCCGGCGGCCGGTTTTTCCCGGAAAACATAGTGAGCCAGAAGTAACGTGAGCAGACACACCGGCACGTTGACCATGAATATCCAGTGCCAGCTGGCTTTTTCAATAATATAACCGCCTATCGGTGCGCCGAGGGCGAAACCGACGCCGCCCGACGCCGTGATCAGGCCGAAGGCCTTTCCGCTGATATTCTGCGGAAGGTACTGAATCACTATCGCTCCGTAGGTCGAGGCTATCATGGCGCCGCCCGCGCCCTGCAGGAAACGCGACGCTATAAGCAGCGGAAGACTTTCCGATACGGCGCAAAAGAAAGAGGCTATCATAAAGATCAGCACTCCGGGAACGAAAACGTTCTTCGAGCCGAATTCATCGCTAAGTTTGCCGAAGATAAGAAGGAAACCGCTCAGCGACAGAAGGTATGAAAGCACTATCTTAGCGGTGTCGCCGGTTCCGACCTTGAAATAATCGTTGAGGGTCGGCATGGCAATGTTGGTTATGCTCACGTCGAGATTTACGATGAACACGCTTACCGCGACCACTACTATTATCATGATATGTTTGAAACTCATATTTTTAGCTCCAGTCGGGCCGCTGGCGTCGCCGCGCGCGTTTCGCGCATCGCGCCGGATGCGGCCGATTCGAATCGGTGTATTTTAAACTAAATTTATTTTTTTTTCAAGGATTTTATTTAACGGTCCCGCGGGAAACGGTAAATAAATGCGTCGAATTCGGAAAATATATCATGTAAAGGTATAAATTTTTTCAGGTTAATTACGAAATATAAAGAGAGTAAATTATTTTTTAAGAAATGCGAGTATGCTATGAAGTATGATCTATCAGTTTTTCACAAAACTAAAACGGTAAAATCATCTTATAAAGATTTAAAATTAGAAATAACCGTCAAAGCGCTGCTTGCGGCCGCGCTTGTATTAATACTTACGGCGGCTTCAGCCTGCTCCGCCTCCGCGGCGACCGGCGTCAGGCCGCCCATGGCCGAAACCGCCGGCGCGTCCGCGCCCTTCGTCGTAAAGACGCATCCCGAGGAAGGCGAACTCGACGTCGCGCTCGACGCTAAAATAATGGCGACCTTCAATAAAAAAATGCGCGAAGAGGACATAAACGAGTTCAGCGTAACACTGAACGACGGCATTTCCGACATTTCCACCACCGTTAAATACAACAACGAACTCTGCAAGGCCGTAATAGCGCCGCTGGAAAATCTCCAGGCGAATCACGGCTACTATGTGACCATAAGCCGCATGGCGCGAGACCTTAACGGCACAACGATGGTCTCTGACAAGGTCTGGAAATTTTCAACCGTTAAAAAGACCGACAGGAATCCGCCGGTCATAGTCGACGTTTCGCCGACCGTGTCGGCTTCGAACGTTCCGACGGGCGCTAAAATAGAGGTCATGTTCAATAAAAGGATGTTCGAGCCGAGCATCAACGAAAATACTATCACGCTCACGCGCGGCCGCGAAAAAATAATCGGCGCAATACGCTATTACGCAGACGTCAACAAGGCCGTATTCGCGCCGATCAATCCGCTTAAACCCGAATCGATCTTCGAGGTCAATATATCGCCGGAGATCAGCGACGCTTCGCGAAACAACCTCTCGCGCGCATATACTTACACCTTCAAAACGGGTAAAACGGCGACCGCTTCGGCGGCGCTCGCATCCGGCGGCGAAAGCGGACCCGACGACGAGGCCCTGGTGGACGGCGTTGAAAGCCTCGCCGTGGAACGCGAAACGACCGTAAACCCGAGAATGAAAAAATTGATGGCCAGGGTGGTCGCAAAGACCGCCGGCTCCTCACCCGAAATAGAATCGGAAGTGTACGCGGACGAAAGCGCAGGTCCCGGACTCGATGACGCTGAAAAGCCCGGTTACAGAGAAAAGAAGATCGAGCTCGTCGAAATGTTTCCGGCGCCCGCCTCCGACATGATAAATATCGATGAAAAAATAAAGATCAGATTCAATAAAAGAATGAATCCGGGCACGTTCAATATCTTTAATTTCGCCCTCCAGGACCAGAACGAATATATTTTCGGCAAGATAGAATATATAGCCAAAACTAACACGGCCGTCTTCACTCCCGCCGGCAAACTCAAGATGGGACGCAAATACAGGATCACCATTTCAGAAAAAATAGAGGACGTATTCGGCGAAAGGCTCGACCGCGATTATTCCTGGGAATTCACGACCATTTCAAAGGTCGCGACGGCAAGAGTCAAAGATATGTTCAAGGCGCCCGAAGCGGGCGGCAGGGACGCCGTCGGACCGAACATCACGGCCGTCTCCCCGCGCGACAACGAAGAAAACGTCGCTGCGGCATCCCAGATCACCGCCGTATTCGACGAACCCGTAAAGGATTTTTCGATCAACTCGTTCACCTTCAGGGTGCTCGACGGAGAGTCCGAAACGCGCGGCAAGATCTACTACGATTCCCTGCAGAAAAAAGCCATATTCACTCCGGCGCAGCCGCTTTTCGAAGGGCGCGCCTACACCGCGCAGATCACCGGCGGCGTTATGGATATCGCCGGCAATTATCTGCAGCGCGAGAAAAAATGGAAATTCATAGTCGGCAAATCATGGAACAAGCGAAGCCCCGCCGTCGTTAAAATAACGCCGGAAAAGGGCGAAACCGACATTGACGTTTCGACGGCCGTATGCGTATATTTCGACAGAAAGATGAAGTCCTCCTCCATCACCCCCTATTCGTTCTTCGTGACCGACGGCGTAAAATCCGTTCAGGGAAGGGTAATTTATGAGCAGGAATCTAACAAGGCCACATTCGCGCCCTGGAGCACGCTCGTACCTAACAAGGTCTATAACGTGACGCTCGCTAAAACCATCGAAGACATAGAAGGGATGGGCCTTTCAGAATCAATGATGTGGCAGTTTAAAACCGGAAGCGGGCTCAGCGGGCGCATCGCCTCGGGCGCAAACGTAACTTCGGTAGCAGCGGGAAGCGACGCCAATATGCAGATAAAATTACAGAAATCCATGGGCTCGTCCAATCTGACGGGAATGAGCTCCAACGACCCCGCGGCACTTGAAGCGGTTAGCGAACTCGGATCTAAAATGAACGAAAGTTCGCCGGAAAAAACCAATCTTAAAAATCTTGTGCCGATATCCGAGGTCGCAGAAAGAATGTCCATGTCCGATAAAAGCGCGCTTGGCAACGTTTCTTCGAAACGCGTCGCCGATACCGCCGATATGAGCGAAATGCGAAGCGACGACTCGCCCGATGAAATGAAGCGCCGCGTCAGCAGTTCCGATAAAGGCGCCTACGGAGATCTCTCGCCGAAAAGGATAAAAGACACCGTCGATAAAACCGATATCGTCGACGAGGCCATGGGCGAAACTCTGAAAGACCAGATCGCGAAATTCCTTTCCGACGACTATAAGACGGCCGGCAAACTCGCCGACCAGATCGACGCGCTGCCTTCGAACGTCTCGCCGGTAAGCGACGCGCACGCATCGGGAACCGGCGTCGTGAACGAAAGCGGGCTTGAAAGCGCCGCAAATTTCATCGAATCGCCGCGCGAGGCTTCGGCCGCGTTCGAGCGCACCAACGGCGCGACATCTGAAAAAGTTAAACAGAGCGTGGCGGACAATTTCAACGGCACTAATAAAATATATACCAGACCCGACGGCATAATAGCCGGACAGGAAATGCGCAACCCGAAATCGGTTTTCACTCAGATGAGCGATCCGCCGTCCAAAGAAAACTCGATATATTCGCCCAACCCCATACCCGCCGAAACAATCCAGCGGCAGCCTAAGCTCGATAGAAATCCGGGCGGCGAAGGCATGGTCAAACTTGAAAAAGCCGAAAAATACGGTGAAGACAGCGCAAGGGAATCCGCGGCCGAAAACGAAAGCGGCGGCGCGCCCGCAGAAGATAAACCGGCCGAACCAGCCGCTGCCGAAACTCAAACAGCCGAAATAAAAACGCCGGAAATGAAAAAAGAAAATGAAAAGGTCAGCGCGTTCAACCGCGGGGCGCCTCCAGTACCTAAAGGCATGATCAACGGAGTACCCATAGAACAGATACTCGCCGACTCGAATCTCGAGACCATCGCGCAGGCCCGGCCCGCTGAGGCGTCCGGAGATACCGCCCGTGACGGCGAAAAAATCTCCGGCGGCGGACAATACGATACTAATGACGGATTTAAGAAAGTTGGACCCGGCCTGTCTGACGTCGGAACCATACCGCGCGACGGAAAGGCTAATTTCTTCATAGTGGCTATCTATCCTAATAAAAAAATGGATAATGTGAAGATCGATTCGACTATCACGGCGGTTTTCAGCCAGGACCTCGATGCGGCCAGCGTCAACGGAGCATCGTTCGTGGTGAGCGGGGCCGAAGGAAAGGTCGAAGGAAAGATACTTTACAACCAGCGCATGAAAAAAGTCATATTCAGGCCGGCGTCCTATCTGGAACACGGCGTCAAATACAGCGTACAGCTGACCACCGCGATCAAATCCTCGACCGGCCAGGCGCTTTTGCCTCTAAACTGGAACTTTACGACGAGATAAAATTATTTTTACTTGAAAAATATGGATATGAATTTAAGTTTCTGATTTGTCAGCTTGTTCAATATGCCGTGCGTAGAGCCTGAATGGCACATAAACCCGTCCCCGGGGCCGACCTCGAATTTTTCGCCGTTTAAAATACCGGTCCCGCGGCCTTCGGCGATAAAATAAAACTCGTCCTCGCCGGTGTGCGGATGCTCCGCTATAGTCGCGCCCGGCTCCATTTCATTTAAATTCAGAGAGTTGAAACGCAGCTTCGACGAATTTTCGTTCAGGTAATACCGCGCGACGATCTCGCCTTCGCCGCCGCGGACATTTTTATTGACGCGGCATTCCACGTCGTCGTACATTTTTTTCATTTGATTTACCTCCGTTATCACGTCGCAAGACGCCCGCCGATTATAACAAAAATTAGATCTAAAAGCAACAATGCGCCATTAAAAATATTGACATCCTCGGTTATATTTGATAAAATCGACTGAATTAATTTCGACGTTTATTTAAAGATAATATTTAAGGAGATACAATATGGCTCATTCGAAAAAAACCGCCACGGCGTCCGGCGGCGCCGTTAAGTTCATTGAAACGGCCCCTGACGGAAGCGTAATAAAAACCATATACGATGGAGCGGCATCGCTTTATAAGAAAGATAAAATATATCTGGTAGCCAGGATACAGAAGAAAAAAACCGTGAACGTGACCGTCATAAACGGAGAGCTCAGCGATATCACCTCGAGTTCCAGGCGCGGCGCCGGCTTTCATGCTTTCGACGAAAAGGGCGCTTCTGCGTTCATATCGACGAACACTTTTCCTGATATTAACTTCGACGGCATCGCCGCCTCACTTAAAAATCTCATCGGCGCGTCGGCCGCTTACGACATAAAAAGAAACACCGACATATTCAGCCTCGAGCCGCAGGTAAACATCGTAAATAACGAATATCCCCATCCATACGAAAAATACTCGCTGAACGATATAATCGCAAAAGTGAAGGCCGCCAATAAAAAGACCTGCGAGATCGACAGGCAGAAACTTTCCGTTACCACCAGCTGCTCCATAGCCGTCGACGATTTTATAATAATCCGCTCCGACGGAACCTTCTCCGCGTTCGCTATACCGCGCGCGGCGCTTTCGAGCTCTATAACCGCCAAAGAAAACGGCCAGACGGCGAGCGTAGGCGCGCGCCTCGGCTCCTCCGACCTGAGCGTCCTCTTCGATCAGGCGCTGCACGGCGATTTTATGAGCCAGTCCGAGTTTTACGCCCGCGAGGCCGTCAAATTATGCTCGGCGCCCTCGATCGAGGCCGGAAAATACCGCGTGGTAATAGATTACGCGCTGGCAAAAGGCCTCGCGCACGAAGCGTTCGGCCACGCCGCCGAAGCCGATCTGCACAAAGGCTCGATATTGTGGAGAAACGATAAATTCATCAAAGGCGAGCGCGTCGCGCCGGACGAGGTCAACATCACCGACGGTCCGCTATTCAACGACTACGCATGGCAGCCGGTCGGAGCCAACGGCAACCTCCGCGGCCAGACGGCCATAGTGAAAAACGGTGTCGTCGAAAAAAGCCTGTGCGACATCTTCTCCTCGCGCGAAGCCGGAGTCGCCAACGAAAATTCGGAACGCATCGAAGGCTTCGACTGCCCCGCGATCCCCCGCATGACAAACATAAGACTCGAATACTCGAAACCCGTCAAAACCGACAGGCGCTTTTACGAGCTCAGCCCGGTCGAAGTGAATAAAATGCTTTTAGAAAACGGCCTTCTATCCGAAGAATGCGAAACTCTGCTTCTGCTCGGCTATAAAGGCGGTCAGGTAAGCCCCGTCAACGGCGATTTCGTCTTCAACTGCTCGGTCATTTATAAAATGAACAGGCAGGCCGCGGCGCCGGCGATGTATAAACCCGCCATCTTCGCCGGAAAGACCCTTTCGGCGCTGAGCTCAATAATTTCAGCCATCGGCCCGGTCAAAAGCGACGCGCTCGGCACCTGCGGCAAAAGCGGCCAGGGCGTTCCCTCGTCGGGCGGCTCGAATTACTTCCTCGTAATAGACAGCAGCGACGGCATAACCATCGGATAACCGCGGTTATGAATATAAAATCGATAGTATAAAGGTGATAAAATGAAAGACAAAGTTTTAACGATACTCTGCGATTTTCTGGCCGCGCTCCGCGCGCACAAGGATTTCGCCGCGGAAGATTTCCGCCTGACATCCGATTACAACGAATCGCTTACCCTGGGTCAGAAAGAAAACGAACTGCTGGGCCCCTACAATATGCCTTCCATCTCGAAAAGCCTCACAGCCACGCTATATATCCGATGGAACGACAAAAAAGTGTCGAACGTCAATTTGAACTACGAAGGCATCCTCAATTTCGATAAGGAGATCGGCGGCTGGCGTGAAAAGGCCTTCCACGACGAATGGGCGCCAGCGGTGTGGCACGAAAGCGTGTTCGATAACGCCGACGCGCTGAAATATAAGATGTACGACCCTGAAATCGCCGAAATAGTCGACGGCAAAGCAGGGTTCTTATTCGACGCCATCAAACACGCCGATACTAAACTCCGGTCGGTATCGAAACTTATAACCGTCAACGCCTTCGCGGCCGTCAACAGGCGCTTTATATTCCTCGGGCCCGACGCGGGAGAGCCCGTTTATGATTTCGACTTCAGCCTGGCTGGTATCGCATTCGAACTCGACAACCAGTACTCCGACTCGTTCATCAAAAGAAGAATATTCACTTTTAAAGATATAGATCCGATGATAGAAAAAGCCCTCAGGTTCTATCCGGCGTTTTCGGCCAAAACCGATAAAAAAGATGCTCTTCCGAAGCCGGCGGTCAAAAGCGTTATACTGACCCCGTCCGTCAGCGAATCCTTCATCAATAAATACCTGATGTCGAACCTTTACGGAAGGCCGGTCGTCGAAAAACAGGCACGATTCTCGCTGGGCGACTTCTCGTCGCACGAAAAATTTTTCCGCGACGACATTTCGATAAAATACGAGCCCGATTTCGACGACTTCGAGGTCAACAACATTCCTCTGACCTACGAAGGCGTATACTCTGAGCCGGTTTATTTCGTTAAACACGGCAAGCTCCAGACGCCCATGCTCGACCTCAAATACGCGAAAAAAGCCGAAATGCAGCCTACTGCGTATCTCAGCCCCGACACATTCCAGTGCTCCGAATATAAGCTCAAGATAGAAACCGGCGAATACGAATGCGTAAACAACATTTTAGACGATATGAGGGACGGCTTCATTATTTTCGACGTTCTCGGCATGCACACGCAAGACCACACCAGCGGCGATTTTTCCATAAGCGCGCCGCACGCGGTCATGGTCCGCGATGGAAAACCGGCGGGCCTGGTAAAACTTTCGATCTCCGGAAATTTCTTCGAGATATTGAACCACCACAACACCAAATTTTTGAACTGGTACTGCGAAGGCGACTCGGTGCTGATGAAATGCACCTGTTCATAAATATTTTCAAAATCGAGCGGAGGTAAAAATTGAGCGTACATTATTTCAAGTTGCGCACGGCGGATAATGCCGCGCAGCCGAATAAAAAACCATATCTTTTCACTGGCTTCAGAAATTTCAGGACCGCAGCGCTCCTTACGGCGTTATTGCTTTTAGTTTTAACTGCCTGGCCCGCCCGGCACGCATACGCGCTGACCGATGACGAAAAAGCCGCGCGTGCGTTCAAGTTCGCCAAAGGCCTTTTCGACATGCACAAATACGGCCAGGCCGCCTCCGAACTGCAGAAATTTATTTCCTTTTACGAAAAAAGCCGCTATGGCGAGTACGCGCTCTATCTGCTTGGCGAATCCCTTTACAAGACGGAAGATTTCAAGGGCGCCGGAGATAAATACGAAAGTTTCCTTAAAAAATATCCTGATTCCAAACTGACGGGCGAAGTACATTATTCCGCCGCCTACACCGCAGCCGCGCTCGGCGACGACGAATCCGCCTACGGCTATTTCCGGAAACTTTATAAAAACGCCAATCCCGATCTGAGCCGCGACGCCGTATTCAAATGCGCGCGCCATCTTCTGTCGAAAAAAGACGCCGGCGGCGCCAAAAACGCATTCGCCGATTATTTCAAGCTGACCGAAGACGGCCCCGCGGGGCTGTCAGAAGACGAAACTGCGCGCTTCAAAGAAGCGCTTTATATCAGCGGCAATCTCGCGCTGCGCGAAAAGAACGAAAAGGAAGCGGCGGCATTTTACGAAAAATTCTTAAAATCATTCGATAAAGACCCCATGGCGGCGCCGGTCTACTATAACCTCGGCGAAATTTTCTATTCAGCCGGACAGTATAAAAAGGCGGCCGAAAATTACTCTAAGGCTTTGGCTAATATTGAGGCCGCGAAAAAAAAATCCGGCGCCGGCGAACCGGACGAAGAGCCGGCCGCCGATTACTCGTCTTACATTCCTAAAATATATTATTCGCTCGGCTGGTGCCACTACTCGCAATCCGATTACCGGGAGGCGTCTGAATATTTTTCGAAATGCTTCAACGAAAAGCGCAAGTTCGACAACCGCGCCGACTGCGGGTTGCGCCTGGGAATCTCGCTTTTCAATCTGAAAAAGTACGAGCAGGCCGCGCAGGTCTTTAAAGAAGTTAAAAGTATAAAAGGGCTTTCACCGAAAATTTCACAGGAGACCGATTACTACCTCGGAATGGCGCTTCAGAAAAGCGGACTGCTCTCCGAGGCTTACGAGCGCTTTACGGCGATATCGGATTCGTCCGACGAAATAAGCGTCGAAGCGCTTTACGTAAGCGCCGTCATACTTTTCGATCAGAAAAAATACGAGCAGGCCGTCGATAAATTCCGCGGGTTCCTATCGCGTTTCCCGGGCTCTAA
This sequence comes from Candidatus Wallbacteria bacterium GWC2_49_35, assembly GCA_001791795.1. Lineage (GTDB taxonomy): Bacteria > Muiribacteriota > UBA9980 > UBA9980 > UBA9980 > UBA9980. The sequence continues at coordinate 12,503 of MGFH01000138.1, read as the reverse complement.
AAAAGCTCAGCACGCGGCGTTCAACATAGGACTCGCCTATTTCAACCTCGCCAGATACAAAGAGGCGCGCGATTCGCTGTTAGAGTTCGTAAAGAATTTCCCGGCGTCGAATTATCTTTCGAGAAGTTATTTTAATCTCGGCGAAATATCGATGATCGAAAAAAAATACGACGAGGCGATCGGCTGGTTCATGAAGGTCCCCGCGTCCGATCCGATGTGGCTCGAAAGCGAGCTCAAGGTCTGCGACGCCTATTTCGCGTTGAAAGACATGAAAAAGCTCTCCGAAAAATACCGGCAGATCCTCACGGCCGTCGACACGGCAAGCGCTGACGCCGACTATCTCGTGCCTGCGCTTTTCAAGATGGGCAAGAATCTTTCCGCCCTGGGAGAAAACGGCCTGGCCGCGAAGGCATTCGAAAAGATCACGGCGGTCTCTAAAAGCCCCCGCAACACGCTGGACGCTAAATTCAAGCTGGCCCAGATACACTTTGAGATCAAAGAATACGATAAATGCCTGGCTTTGTGCGAAGAACTGGCGGCGGCGAAAGAGCCCGGCGGCGGTTCATACAGCGTCTACGAAGCGAAGGAACTCGGCGGCCGCGCAAAAGCCGCGCTGTTAAAATACGACGAGGCCATGGCGGCGTTCGACGAGATACTGGCTTCGCAAGACGCGCCCGAACATGTTCGATATATGACGCGTTTCGATAAAGCTTCGCTTTACTCCGACAAAAAAGACTATCAGAAGGCCGTCGAAAGTTTCGAACAACTCGCGCTCGACGTGCAGGACGTCGAGCTGCTGGCGAAGATACATTACATACTCGGCGGCGCTTACGACGCTCTGAATAACGGCGAAGAGGCCGTCAAAAACCTTCTTAAAATAGAAATATTATATAAGGATACGGCCGTCGTTCACGAAGCGCGCCTGAGGCTGCTCGAAGTTTACATAAAGACAAAACAGAAAAAGGACGCTAAGAACCTTAAGTCTGAAATAATGAAATCATCCGCTCCGAAAGCGGTCAAGGACAGGGCTAATGAGCTTACTAAAAAATAACCCGGCGATCAAACACATTTTAGACGAGGCCGCGGATAAACTCTTAAGAGCCGCCGTGGCGATATTTTCGCGTTTCAAATTCACGAGCCTTTCGAAGCTGAAATTCGCGGGCGACCTGTTTTATTATCTGCTGCCTCTGCGCAAAAACACTCTCGTCGAAAATATCAAAAAAGCGGGCATCTGTAAAACCGGCGAGGAGATCGAGCGGCTGGTCAGAAACGTATACATCGCTCAGGTAATGAATTTTTTCGAGTTCCTGTGGATGGGTAACCTCCAGCATACTAAAAATCTTCACGACAATTTCCGGATCCACGGCCTCGAACACCTGCGCAACGCAATAGCGAAGCGCGAAGGCGGCGTTATCATTTCTTCGCATCTGGGCAACTGGGAAATGCTCGCTGTGCTGGTCGGAAAACTCGGAGTGGACATGAGCATACTTATCGTCGAGCGCGACATTAAAATACACAGGACGATCAACGAATTCCGCTCGGTAACTTCTAATAAGCCGTTAGACAGAAACCACGCCGCGCTCAAATGCATGCGGCTGATTAAAAGCAAGAAAATCGCGGGCATCGTTTCCGACCAGCATACCGATAACGCCGGCGTACGCAATAAATTTTTCGGCATCGACTGCATGAGCACATCCCTTCCTGCGGCGCTTTCGATCAAAACGGGCGCGCCTATCTACGGCGTATTCATGATCCGTTCCGACGATTACCGCAGTCACGACGTATATATCGAACCGCCCATCTACGCTAAAGATTTCATACAAAGCGGCGATAAAGACTCCGCCATCGCCGGCTGCACGCAGGCCGTCACCGCTATGATAGAAAAATATGTAAGAAGGGCCCCGGAACAGTGGTTCTGGTTCCATAAGCGGTGGCGGTTGGATAATGAGTAACGCGTTAAGCCTCTCATACGTCTTTATAACTTATAACGAAGAAAAAAATCTCGGGCGTGCCCTCGAATCTATTAAAGATACGGCCGATGAAATAATCGTGCTCGATTCAGGCTCGTCAGATAAGACGGTTGAAATAGCCGAAAGTTTCGGCGCGAACGTGCTTCACAATAAATTCGTCGACTTCGCCTCGCAGAAAAACATGGCTATCTCTCACGCCTGCAAAGATTATATCTTCGTGCTCGACGCCGATGAAGAACTTTCGGAAGACCTTAAACGCTGGGTGGAAGACTTCAGGGGCGGAAAACTCGAACCGTTTCACTATAACGCAGCCGGATTTTTCGTGGCGCGCAAAAGTTCGTTCCTGGGCCGCTGGATAAATCACTCCGGCTGGTTCCCTGATTATACCCTGCGCATAATAAAGCGCGGCGCGGGTTCGTTCAAAAAGGCCCGGGTGCACGAATCTTTCGAAGTGCACGGCGATAAGATCAAAATCGATAAAAACAATTTCATGTGGCACTATACTTATCAGTCGCTCGAACAATATTTCGACAAGTTCAACGCCTACACCACGCTCGCGGCGCGCGACCTTCATGACCGCCGTCTGCGGCCTTCGCCGGTCAGAATAATATTCAACCCGCTGTTTGGCTTCATCAAACAGTACTTTATAAAGCTGGGCTTTTTTGACGGATTCCACGGATTAGTACTGGCAGTGCTTTCGGCGTTTTACGTTTTCGTTAAATACTGCAAGCATTATTTTCTGAGCGCCGAAGGCAAGCGATAAAGCACGCGTTGATTTCACAACTGATATTCAATAACTCTCTTCTTTATTTCCGTGTATTTATTTAAAAGCCGGTCACGGTCCAATTCACCGCCGTCCAATGAAAACAACGGATCGGCGAATAAAAACGAATTGCCCGCTTCGATTTTCGATAACACCCTGTCGACTTTTTTCAATGTTTCGCGAGTGCAGCTCCGGCCGCCGACATCGTCGTATATATCGAGTATATAGGAGCGCATGGACTCTGTACCGTATAATTTGGCGAGTTCGGCGCGGCCCGAAAGTCCTTTCTTCCATAACCCGGCGAAACTTTTCGACCATTCGACGATGCCCGGATCGGCGGCATTTTCAATAAGCCATTTGATCCTTCTTTCATAATATTCGAGCGCGGCCTCTTTTTCGGAGCGATATTCGACGAGCGCGGCTTCTATCCCTTGATCATCTTCCATATCCATAAGATGTTGCATGAAACTCCGCGTTTCAAACCTTTCGGCAGGGTGAAAAAGCGGAAGTTGCATTCCGTCGGGATTAAATTCTTTTAAAGGCGAATAGGGATACATATATCCGAAATCGAATAAACGCACGCTGCCGTCACTTTGCAGGAGCAGATTGCCGGGACACAGGTCATATTCGAATAAACCGGCGGTTTCGATATGGTATAACGTGTTGAAAAGATCGGCGAATATTTCGCGCGTATATTTTTTGACGGGCACGCCTTCTATCCAGTGCGATAAAATAATGCCTTTATTTAAACTCGCATAAGCCGTATCGACGATCCCCCTGTAAGCCTGAGCATTCGCCTTCTTCAGCCTTTCAAAATCGCCCCTGCGCTGCACTTCGTTCAAAAAAGAAGTCCGGCCGTCGATATTTCTGACGAGTATTTCAGCCCGCTTCTTTTTCAGATTCCAACTCTTTCCGTTTATCTTCAATTTATAAATATCGGCGGTCAATCCGCTCCCGATATGCTTTTCGACATACGCGGACGAGCCGTCGATTGCAATCAGCTCCGATATCGCCAGCGGCGCCTCGGACGCGTCGCCAACCTCGATTTCAGCGCCGGAATTTATAAATTCGATCTGCGTTTTTCTTCTTTCATCGGCTTTTCCCATAAATTCTCCCGGATGTGCATGGTAAAATCTCATTATTTTATTTTATTTTCATTTTTTTGTCAATGATAAACGAAAATCATAAATCAAATCACAATAATATTCATTGACATAAACATCATTTTTGTATAATATAAATCTGGATATTCGAGTTTTTCAACATAAATATATTTTTCTTTTCGTTAGTGCCGATTTTTTCAATTCTTACCGCTCATAATTTTTAAATTTCTCCGGAGGAGATCCGTGAATTATTCCAAGCAAAAGAACATTCTCCTGGTAGAAGACGAGACCGCCGTCGGAACATGCGAAAAGAAAATTCTTGAAACGCTCGGCTATAATGTCGTCTGGGCGCTCAACGGCGAAGCCGCTCTGGATATCGTCCGCTTCCGGAAAGAGCCTTTCGACCTTATACTTATGGATATAGATCTCGGCGAAGGGATCGACGGAACTCAGGCGGCCGAGGCTATTTTGAAAGAACGCAACGTTCCTGTAGTATTCCTTTCAAGCCATACGGAGCCCGAAGTCGTCGAAAAAACAGAAAAAATAACATCTTACGGATACGTGGTCAAGAACACCGGCCCAACCATTCTTGACGCGTCTATAAAAATGGCGTTCAAACTCTTCGACGCCAGGACGAAAAAAGCGGAAGAGTCCATGATCGAGAGCGAAACCCGCTACAAATATATCTCCGACGCGACGTCGGATTTCGTCTTCTCCTGCGCCGAATCGTCAGAAGGCGCCTACACGATCGACTGGATGGCCGGGGCCGTCGAAAGGATCACCGGATACACGCTCGAAGAATTGCGTGCGATGGGCTGCTGGAGATCTCTCGTTCATCCCGGCGACGTTGCGGCCTTCGACGAAAATGTAATAAATATCAACGAAGGAACTTCCGGGTCCTGCACGCTGCGCATAATCACTAAAAACGGCGGAATAAAATGGATCGCGGTCAATACGAAACACATTCCGTCTAAAATTGCCGCGGCGCCGCACCGCATTTTCGGCGGATGCACCGACATAACCGAACGAAAGCTGGCCGAAGAAAAACTTCAGCTCCTTGTCGAAGAAAAAGAAATGATGCTTAAAGAGGTCCATCACCGCATAAGAAATAATTTGAACGCCATAGACGGTCTTATATCGCTTCAGATGGATGCGCTCAGCGAACCGTCCGCAGCGGATGCGCTCAACGATACCAGAAGCCGCATGCTAAGCATGATGCTGATATACGATAAATTATACCGCTCGGAAAATTTTATGGAGATCTCTTTCCGGCAATACCTTTCGCCGCTGGTGGACGGAATTATCTCTATTTTTCCGACACGCGCGGCAATAAAAACCGAAAAAATTATCGACGATTTTATAATCGATTCCAGAAGATTGTCCTATATTGGAATTATCGTTAACGAATGCCTCACCAATATCATGAAATATGCCTTCGCGGGCAGAGGCGAAGGCTCGATAAGAATAACCGCGGAAAATAAAGATAGCAAAGTGACGATCACCGTCCAGGATGACGGGGTCGGAATTCCCGAAACCACCTATACCGAAGGTTCCGGCGGCTTCGGATTCAAACTCATTGAAATGATGGCCAGGCAGCTTCGCGGCGCGGCCTGGTTCGAGCGCGGAAGCGGGACCAGATTTATTCTCCAATTCAGTTTGCAGGCTTTATAAAAATTATTCGAACTTTAAATAACTTTTCCTTCTTCAACCGCCGTGCTGTGAAGTATTTCATCTGCGGCACGCAATATCGCTAATTTTCTCCGAAGGAGTTAACCGATGAAAATTATTTTCGAAACTAAAAGACTTATACTTCGCGAATTTGAACCCGCCGACGCCGGCGAGCTTTCAAAAGTTCTTTCAGACGGGGAATCGATGATACATTACCCGCATCCGTTCTCGATGGCAGAAGTTAAGGACTGGATCGAAAGGAACATTAAAAGATATCGCGATCCCGGATTCGGTTTATGGGCGGTCGTCAGAAAAGAGGATAACGCCTTTATAGGCGACTGCGGCATCACCATGCAGAATATCGACGGAGAAACGCTGCCCGAGATAGGATTTCACGTCATCGGCGAATACCGCGGCATGGGCTATGCCTCAGAAGCTGCCACGGCGTGTAGAAATTACGCTTTAGAGAAACTGGGATACCTGAAAGTCTATTCATATACGCGAGCCGGTAATCTTCCATCGCAGAGAGTTTCCCTGAAGATCGGAATGAGCGAGAAAAAGCGGTTCGAAAAAGACGGGATATCCTTCATAGTGTTCGAATGTGAAAAAAAATAATAAAAATGAAGGCCTGAAAATTTACAAGACGATATTTTTGTGATATAATTTCCTGCGAAACCGGCCGCTTTGTTTTTCGGCCCGTAGAACCTTAAATCACTCTGATTACTATGACAATAAATTTAATAAATTAAAAGAATCGCGGCCGGAAAATTATGGACTTAAACATCAGAAAATACGAATATTGCAAATATAAAAAAATACTGGTACGCTCTACCAACTGGCTCGGCGACGCGGTCATGAGCACGCCGTTTTTTGCCATGCTGCGCGAAATGTTCCCTAATGCTTTCATCGAGGCCGCCGCGCTCGATTACATCGCACCGGTATTCGAAAACAATCCCGCAATCAACAAAATAAGCGTTGTCCGCCGCGCGAAGGGGGTCGGCGCCCTGACCGGCGCGATCTCGGCCTTTCTGCCCAGGCAATCGTTCGAATACGACCTGGGGATATCGCTTCCAAACTCCATAGGCGCCGCGCTCGACCTGAAAAAGGCCGGCTGCCGCGAAATAATCGGATATAACAGGGGCGGCCGCGGATTCATACTCACCGGCGCAGTCGGCGTTACAAAAGAAATTCTGTGCGTCCACGAAATTTACTATTATATGAACCTGCTCAGGCGCTTCGCGAACGACGATTCGCATCCGGCCGTGACGGAGGTTTTTTCGGGTATCGCATCCGGCCTCAACGTTTCTTATAAACTCTACCTCACGCCTGACGAGATCGCCCGCGCGAAAGGTACATTAGCGAAAATTGATATACTCTGCGGGCGCGACATAATTCTCGGAATTAATCCCGGAGCGTTTTTCGGACCGGCGAAACGCTGGTTCACTGACCGTTACGCCGAAACCGCGGCCGCGCTCTGCGAAAGATTCGGCGGCCTTAAGATCCTTGTCTTCGGCTCCGGCAAAGAAGAATCCATCGGAAGCCTTATATGCCGCAACCTTCCGGGACGCGCGTTCAACATGTGCGGCAAAACCACCATAAGGGAACTCATGGCGCTAATCTCTATGTGCGGACACTTCCTCACCAACGATTCAGGCGCCATGCATATAGCCGCCGCTTTCGACGTGCCGGTCACCGCCGTTTTCGGGCCGACCGACCATAAATCGACCTATCCGCTTTCACGCCGCTTCAAGATAATAAGGCGGGAGGTCCCCTGCGCGCCCTGTAAAAAGCGCGAATGCCCCAAAGGCCACCATCTGTGCATGAAAAATATCGACGTGAAAACCGTAGTCGACAGTTTATCCGAAGAGCTCGAAAAACTCGAAATTAATAATAACTGAATTCAATTTCAAACATATAATTTATTTAACGGAAAGGAAATGTCATGCCTAAAATAGCCGTTTTCATTGACCGGGACGGAACGATGTCGGAAGAGGTCGGATACGTCAATCACCTCTCGCGGTTCAAACTGCTCGAAAACACCGCGGCCGCCGTCAAACTGCTCAACGAGGCCGGGATCCTCGCAATCGTCGCCACCAATCAGGCCGGAGTCGCGCGCGGATACTTCGAAGAGCCGATGATAAACAAGGTACATGAAAAACTAAAAAACGAACTGGCTAAATCGGGGGCGAGCGTCGCCGCCATATATTACTGCCCGCACCACCCGTCAGCCGGAAAGCCCCCCTACAGAACCGAATGTAACTGCCGCAAACCGAAACCCGGCATGATACTCAAGGCAAAAGATGATTTCAATATCGATCTCACGCGCTCCTATATGGTCGGCGACAAGATATCCGACGTCGAATTCGGCCTGAAACTCGGTCTTAAAAGCGTCATGGTGATGACCGGCTACGGCATCGGCGAATACGAGCACCAGCGGCAGGATTGGAAGGTCACGCCCGATTTCATGGCCGGCGACCTCCTTGACGCCGTTAAATGGATCATCGAAGATATCCGTCGTTCCTCGGGAAACCTTACTGATAAAAAATAAAATAAAACGACCGCCCGATAATTTCAATCATTCGGGCGGTCGTTTTATCTTAAAAATTGGTTCGTGTTATCTATTTTTTCTATTCTGCTCGATCTTGCCGTTCTTCAGCTCAAATATCAGCTTATGCTTATCGCCTTGTACGGACAGTACTGGACACAAAGGCAGTCTTTTCCGCAGTCGCGGAGGTTCTCCTCGATCACATTTATCTCGCCGTTTTTCATCTCGAATATCTTGAACGGACATACCGCCACGCAGTCGCCGCACGAGGTGCACAGCGAACGGTCGAACGATAACTTCAGCCTGCTCTCGGCGCATTCGAACTGCGCGAGCCGCCTGGTTTTTACGCTCTTCGCCGCGTCGGCCTGAGCTTCTTCCGGAGCCATCGTTATTTTCTGGATCTTCATAATGTTGGTCGAGCCCGCTTTTCCGAACGGGATGCCCGACGTTATCAGTATGTGGTCGCCGTTTTTGACCTTGCCGCTCGCGATCGCAGCTTCCTCCGAGCGCGTCATAACTTCTTCCAGGCTCGTTACGCGGCTTATCGTGGCCGGCAGCACGCCCCAGTATAAATTGATGCGGCGGCTTATCTTGTCGGAGACCGTTATCGCCAGAATCGGAAGGCTCGGACGGTATTTCGATATCAGCAGCGCCGTGCGCCCGCTTTCAGTATAGGTGACTACCAGCTTCGCGCCTATATCTATCGCGGTGTGAGTCGTTGCGTAACACAAGCCGTCCGCTACCATGTGTATCGGATTGAACGATTTGGTCAGGTTCTGCCGGTTCCTTAGTACGAAACGCTCCACGTCCTCCGATATCTTCGACATCGCCGCAACCGCCTCCTCCGGATAATTTCCGGTGGCCGTTTCGCCCGAAAGCATTATGGCGTCCGCACCATCGATGACTGCGTTGGCTACGTCAGACGCCTCCGCGCGCGTCGGCATCGGGTTATCGATCATGCTCTCGAGCATCTGCGTCGCCACTATTACCGGCTTTCCCGCCTGATTGCACTTTTGAATTATCGTCTTCTGTATCGTCGGAACGCGCTCCGGCGATAATTCCACGCCCAGATCGCCGCGGGCGACCATTACGGCGTCGGTTGCTTTGAGTATCGCGTCGAAATTTTCGATCGCTTCGTGACGCTCTATCTTGGCCACTACCGGCGTGTCCTTTCCGCGTTTGTGGATTATCTGCTTCACGCGCTCGATATCGCTCGCGCGGCGTACGAACGACAGCGCTATATAATCGACGTCCTGGTCGAGAGCAAACTCTATGTCGTTGAGATCTTTTTCGGTGACCGAGGGCGCCGATACGTTCACGCCCGGAAGGTTAATTCCTTTTTTCGATTTAAGAAGGCCGCCCTTGACTACCGTACATAACACGTCGGTGTCGGAAACGACCTCGGTCACTCGAAGCTCCAGACGGCCGTCGTCGATCATTATGCGCGAACCCGCTATTACATCGTGCGGAAGATTTTTATAAATGGTGGGAACTATATTTGCACCTGATGCGCCTTCACGAGTTGTCACCGTCACATCGGAGTCCCTGACCAGCTCGATCGGATTTTCAAGCGCCGCCACCCTTATCTTCGGGCCCTGAATGTCGGCGAGTATCGCGACCGGAGCTTTCAACTCCGCCGAAGCCTGCCTTACCATGTTTATCTTTTCCAGCTGAAGGTTGTGCGGGTCGTGCGAAAAATTAAGCCGCGCTACGTCCATGCCGCGCTGGATAAGTTTCTTGATCATTTCGACCGAATGACACGAAGGCCCTATCGTGCATATTATCTTGGTGAGATTGTTCATCATGGCTCCTTAAAATTTTATTAAATAAAAAAAATAATTTCCATCCGCTCCGTATACGGACGAAAATTACCTACCCGCCACTTACATATATATTTTTTGATAAGTGAATATGAATTCTATAAGAATGCAGCCCTTCTCTACAGCCGCACGATAAAACAAAAAATCGCGAGCTTATACTATCATATTTTAAATTAAAAATCAATTATTTTTTTCGGGATTATTTTTGCATGTTTTTTGTTACAACGTATTTTTTATCTTTTATTTTATACCTTTATTCATTTTTTCAATGTAATGGATAAGGGGGAAGAAAGGACTGATAGCCCTTTCTTCCCCCTTATAAACCCCCATCTATCCCTGATGTTAAATCGTCGCAGCTGCGCTGCGACGATTTGTTGCATTGCCTTAAAAGTCCGTTTCACGGACTTTTAAGGCAGACGAAGGCTGCTGCCGCTGTCTTGGCGGTCGGAATTATTTGCCTTTAATTCTGTCTTGCCAACTTTCAGTAACTATAAGAAAAATTTACATTATATTTAGCATCTATTAATTTAGATTGGTAAAAGAAATCTTTTAATTTGAACTACCCGACCGTGAGCTGAAGTGCTGACAAACCCGGGTGCGATATTGCAACGCGTCGTAGGCGCTTCGCGCCTACGCACGCAAAGGAAAGCCGGTATTGCAAAAGTAAAAGGCAAAACAAGGAAAGACAAGAAAAAATAGAATTCAGGATAGAATACAATAAAAGACAGCAAACAGACATATCATATTAAAGACGAGACCTGAAAACAGGCACACAATAAAAATAAAGCGTCAGGCAAAATGCGGGTTGGAGGGGATTTTAAGGGGAGGAAGGGAATGCAATTCCCTTGCCTCCCCTTATCAAAAAAACTTGACCGGCCGCGTGTTATATGCTAAACTAATGCATCAAAAGCCGGGCTCAAGAAAATGCCCGGCCGTAAATAAATTTTAAGGAGCCGGTGTGGCAGCGGATTCAAAACAAATGCTTTTCGACGTGCGCGAAGTATCGAAGCGTTATCAGATGGGCGAGGTTTTCGTCGACGCCATCAAAACGGCGACTTTTCAGATCGACCACGGCGATTTCGTGGTAGTGCTCGGTCCCAGCGGTTCCGGCAAGAGTACGCTGCTCAATATTATGGGCGGCATGGACACGCCGAGCGGCGGGAAGGTATTTTTCGACGGGGCCGATATTACGGGTTACAATGAGAGTCAGCTGACGATGTTCCGGCGTCATAAAATTGGTTTCGTCTTTCAGTTCTATAATCTGATGCCTAATTTAACGGCGCGCGAGAATGTGGAGCTCGCGGCGGAGATATCGCCGTCGCCGCTCGATATCGATTATGTAATCGGCAAGGTAGGCCTGAAGGAGCGCGCGGGGAGTTTCCCGGCGCAGATGAGCGGCGGCGAGCAGCAGCGCGTGGCCATAGCGCGCGCGGTATCGAAGAATCCGGAAGTGCTTCTGTGCGACGAGCCGACCGGCGCGCTCGATTACGCGACGGGCGTTCTGATATTAAAATTATTGCATGAGATAAACCGGGAAACGGGAAAAACGGTCATTATAATAACGCACAACCAGCCCATAGCGAAAATGGCGAATAAGGTAATTAAAATACACAGCGGCGAGATCAGCGAGATCGTCAAAAACGATAATCCGGTCACGCCCGAAGAAGTCGTATGGTAAAGCCTTGTGAATTATAAAGTTTTATCTACATTCAATAAAATGCTGCTGCGCGAGATCATGGGCTCAAAGAGCCAGTTCTTCGCGGTGGCCGCGGTCATGTTTTTCGGCATCATGCTATTTTATTCTTCCTACATGGCTTATTTCAGCCTGAAAGAATCCGTGGCAGCCTATTATGAACGCTACAACTTTCTGGACTATTACGCCGAGGCGCGCAATATCACACCCGAAATGGTGAAAAAAATAAAAGCGGTCGACGGCGTGGCCGAGGCCATAGGCCGGATAAGCGCCGAGATAAACGCCTTCGCGCCGCCGAAAAAGACCGGCGATAACGCGCCCGCCGGAAGCATATTCATCAGCTCCGACATCGGCAGCACGGGGAAAAACTCGGTCAGAAAGATAACGCTGCGGCTGATATCGGTTCCCGACCGCAACCCGCCCTCGATAAACTCTTTGCTAATTCAGAAAGGCTCGTACTTCGACTCGGACAACAAATTCTTATGCCTGGTCAACAATAAATTCGCCGGCTATTATAATCTGGAAAAAGGCGACACGATCAAAACGATAATAAACCTCAAGCAGTGCGATTTTAAACTTTCAGGCATCGTAAGCGGCCCTGAATATATACTGGCGCTTAAATCAATAACCGCGCCGATGTCCGACGATTTCGGAATAATATATGTAAAGGAAAGCGCCGCGCAGCAGATACTCGGCTATGAAAACTCTTACAATCAGTTCCACGTGCGGTTTAAAAAAGGCGCAGACGCCCCGGCCGCGATCGATAAAATAGAAAAAATGCTTAAACCCTACGGATTTTCTAACGGCTTCGACCGCGACAAACAGTTCAGTTACAAAGTGATAAGCGAAGAGATCAAAAACCTTCAGAACACGGCAATAATGTTCCCGTCGGTATTTTTGATAGTGGCGGCGACCATCATTTACATAATGCTCAAAAGGCT
>MGFH01000137.1 GCA_001791795.1 Candidatus Wallbacteria bacterium GWC2_49_35 | reverse complement strand
TCTTACGATCTTGTCCGCAAAGATTATGACTGGGTGCCTCTTTTGAAGGAACTGGCGCCGAAGAAGGGAAAAGGCGCTAAAAGCATAAAAATAGCAGGCACCGACGCGAAAGATAACGTTTATGTCGAGGCTTTATTCGGCGACGCGTCCGGCGCGGCGAGCGAATGTTTCATTTATAAATTCAACCGCAACGGACGGTTCATGGGGCGCGTCCGGGTGCCCGAATCGCCGGGAATGCCTGCTAGCCGCTATATTTATATCGACGCGGCCGGCTCGGTCTTTTATATGAAAGCCGGCGCCGATCCGAAAAAGACCGGATTTTATAAATTCACGGTCAGCGAGATGAACTAAAAAATCGATTTTTTTGATTATATTCTAACTGTATTTTTCAGGTTATTTATTTTTTTGAGTAGGGCGGAGTGGAAGCTCGAATAATAGAAGTTCAAAAATGACTGCCGCAAAGAGTTTCACCTTATCCTCTTCCTATTGCGTAAAGATAAAGCAGAACGGCGAATGAAACGAAATAAGATAACGAGATCAGTGTTCTGTAAACCCGATTTTTAATGTAAAAAATTCCGACAACGAAGATAACCGTGAATATCGCCAGCAGCTTCAAACTTTCGCCGCCGATCGTTTGAAGCGGATACCCGCCTGGATGATAAACCGAAGCCAGTGAGTTTAACATCTTCTTTCAACCCGATTTTTTTAATTTTTTTTACTGCGATATATTTTTAAGATCAGGCCCTTTTATCAGCCCCAGCCTTATAAACATAGACCGCGCGACAAGCCAGACAAGAGTTTTTGCCTTATAATAAAGCGTGGAATATGTCTTTGGCGCGGCCCCGGTTTTCAGCCGGTCCCTGCCTTCCATGTAATATACGAAATTTCTTATGCTGCCTATTTCAGAATAACTCTCGACGATTTCGGACATTTCGCTTTTTCCTTCAAAATCGAGCAGTCTGTGGGCGCTTTCGGTCATCATGATGTAATGGTTCGAATCGACGCTGTTTTTAAGCAGCCTGTGCAGCGTTATCACGTCGACGCCCGCCAGCTCGTTGAAATTGCCGACGCGGTGGAAAAGCGCCTCGCCTGAATGGATTATCAGCTTGAGCCGCAGCTTGTCGAGATTGGCGCATGCCTTGCAGCAGCACATGTTAGATTCGATCAGCTCGCGAAGTTTTTCGGAAAACGCGTCGAAGAATTTTAAAAGTTTATAGCTGACCTTTAAAGCCGTATCCTCGAAGCCTTTTTCGCCGCCGCTATCCGGCGCGTACATAAAAACCGCGTCGCCTTCGAGTTTCGATATTTCGATGGGTATCTCAGCCTGGCTGATGATCGCTTCAAGAAGTTCGGTTATCAGCACCTGGCCGTGTTCCAGCTCGGCGCGGTGCGCGACCATGTAAGAAGTATAGCCGCTGATATCGGCTATTATAAGTATGACCTTTTTCGTTTCATTATTCATATTAATTTTTATTTCAGCGGATACTTGTCGTACCATTTTTTAAAAGGCTTCCAGATGGAGTTCATCTGTTTTTCCGCGCTCCACATTTTGTAGCACGACACGTTCATTGATTTGCCGTCGCCCGAAAGGCCCCAGGGCACCCAGAAAGTGCCGCCTTTTGACAGTTCGTAGACTATTTTTGCGTTATATATGGCGTCGACCATCTTAGCGTCGTCCCACCATGATCTTTTGCCGAAGGTGGGCTTGTTGAGCTGGAAAAGTCCCCAGTCATAACCGTTGAAATGTTTATGGCCTTTTCCTATTTCGGGAATGCCGTTCGATTCGCGCATCGCGATCGCCCAGGCTATGCGGAGGCCTTCGCCCTTGAAGCCGACCTGTCGCAGCCAGTCGATCAGACGGTTGCCGGATGATGTGATATTCGGGTTGGGCGTTGCGGCGGTCGTTGCCGTGGCAGCGGCCGGCTGGGCGGTTGCCGTTGATGCTCCGGCAGCGGCCGGTTGCGCGGTCTGAGTATTGGCGGCGTTAGTAGTTGCCGTTGCTGTGCCTGCGGCTGCGTTCGAGGCGTTATTAGAAGCGTTGTTCGCCGGCTGGGCCGGGGTTGGCTGCTGTGCCGCGCCGGCCGTCGAAGTGGTCTGCTGGCCGCCCGAAACGCCTATATAACTTTTATAAACGAATCCGGTTAATCTGCCGAATTTTATCTTGTACCAGTCGCCGTCTTCTCCTGTTATCTGTACCCTGTCTCCGTTTCTGAGCCAGCCGATCTTATCGCCCCACGGGCCGGTGCGCACGTTCAGCGCGTAGCAGCCTTTGACCGTCGCGGGCGTGACCGTGTCCGCCGTTAAATTTGATTGTATGCTTTTATCGGCGGTCATGGCCTGTTTTAAGATATACGCCTTCCGGCCGTTGTAATTGACTATATACCAGTCGCCGTCTTCGCCGGTTATTTCGAAGGGCTGTTCCGAATTGGCCTTCCCTATGATATCGCCCCAGGCTTCCGATCTGATATTTACGTTGTTCAGGCCCGGCATTATCATTCCGCTGACGGCGGCCTGAGCTGAAGCAGCCAGGTTCGATTCGCTCGTCGCGCCGTCGTAGCTGATGGAGCTGTCTGAAATATTGCCCGCCACGTCGTCGATCGCGGCGAAGGCCGGATGCGCGGTGAAAGCGGCCGCTAATATTAAAAACGGGATTACGAGAAGCGTTAGAAGTAATGATTTAGTTTTCATGATCAAGCCTCCATATAAATTATTTCATTTTATAAATTTACAGTTATAATTAATTTTATTACAATCAATATCAATAAATTAATTTTATTTATTATATATTAGCATATTACTACGATTTTTTGATATAAGTTTCGTTTTTTTTTAGTTTGTCAGTGAAATATAATTTATTTTTTGGGAAGTTATTATTCATTTTCAAAATTTTAATTTATCGGGATTCGGAAGATATTAATAGCTAACTGGTTAATAATAGATAAACGGCCCTGAAATTTAATCGAGTCATGGTTAATTGGGGCTTATCCGTATTTTCGGGTCATAGCGGAAAAGAATTTTTAACGCGATAACAATAAGGACGGATGTATGGCAATTTACGCAGGTTCTGATAAATATATATGAACGGCTACGACTTTAAGGGGGGTTTTATGAGCACTATCAACCCGAATATGCTTTTGAATAATTCTTCAAACTGGCAGGTTTCAAATTCCAATAAAAAAACTGATAAATCTAATAATTTAAGCGATCTGTCAAGCCTTTATCAGACTGATCGATTCAAGGGCGTCACCGATTTCCAATCTATTATGGATATGTTGTCCGATCCGTCAAAAACCGCCGCTTTCACATCGAGCACTATAGAAGGCCGCGTCGAATACAGTCTCAAGACGGCGTTTCAAACGGAGGGCGGGCAGAATATAAACCTCGAGCTCAACGTTAAAGTAGATTTCAAGTTCGAACAGGCGACGGCGGCATACTCGAAAAATCAAAAACAGCAGGCTGAAATTGATGATTATTTCAGCCCTGAAAAAACCGCAAACCGCATAACCGATTTTGCAATGGCGTTTTTAGGCGCGTTTCAATCCAATCATGCCGATCAGACAAAAAATGACGCGCTCACCGGTTTCTTCGATCTTGCGAAGGACGCGATCGCGAAAGGTTTTGACCAGGCCAAAAACATTCTCGGCGCTCTTTATGGTGAAAAAGCTGAAAGCACCTATGATCTTGTCATGAAAGCTCTCGATGATAAAAAAACCGGTATGTTTGGAACTGATATGTCGCCGTTGGCGATGGCGTCCAACAGGAAATTATAGGGAAAGGCGACACCGCCGGCAAACAAGGCAAAAGACTCGAACATCACCACGAAAAGCGACACGAGGAAAACGCAGGTTGACTTTTTCATTTTTAGTCACCGGCCTTTATTTTTTAAGCATTTTAAACGCCGCTTCATTACCCGAACCGGCCGCAAAATCAACAGCGGTTTTGCCTTCGGAATCTTTTATAGTAACGTCGGCGCCCTTTTCCAGCAATAATTTGATTGCGCCGGTATTGCCCGCCATGGCCGTCATCATAAGAGCGGTATGGCCCCTCTCGTCTAATGAATTGACATCGGCGCCGAGCTCGAGCATAAATTTAATGAATTCGACGTTGCCGAACAGCGCGCCGTACACGAACCCGTTCCTGCCTCCGGCACTTTTAAGGTCGAGACCGTTATCGATGAGGAGTTTTACGAACTCTCTGCTCTGATGATCGCAGGCGTATATCAGGACGCTGCGCGAGTTTTTATCCACCGCGTTGATATCGGCGCCTTTTTCCACCAGCATTTTAGCCAGGCTGTACTCGGACATCGATATAGCCCGCATCAGGGGAGTGACTCCGTCGGGCGGGATCGCGTAATTAACGTCGGCGCCTTTTTCGATGGCCGACCTGACCTGGCCTTCCATATCGAAAGCCGGCCCCGGCGGCCGCCCGAGCGCGCTCAGCAATTCAATATTCAGTCGGTCTTTATCGGTTTTCGGCTGATAAATCACGCTGACCGAAGACGTGGTCCTGATGGCGACATAGCCTTCGCCGCACTCCAGCGAAAACTTCGCGCCCGGTTTAACGCCGCAGTAAAGACTTACTAAGTATAATATCTTTTGGTCGCCGTTCGCGAGCGCGTATTGAAAGACCGACTTGCCGGCCGCGTCGATGGCGCGGACGTCCGCCCCTTTCGCAAGCAGATATTTCATTCTCAGATGCTGATTTCCGGAAATGGCGTCCATCAGGGCCGTCCTGCCGTCGGCTCCCCTGAATTCGATCTCGGCGGAACCCGTCCCTTCACGCCGGCCGACTTTTTCAACGATCGCGTCGATGCCGTTCAGCACGTCGACGGCATCGGTATCTTCAAGGTAAGACAGCATCTCGGCCCTGCCCTGCTCGCGCGCCGAGTCGCGGGCGGTTTTTCCATAGACATTCCTGGCGGCGGGATCGGACTTCATCTTCAGCAGCGCAAGCGCGGATTCGTGATGACCGCCCTTCACGGCAAGCGAAAGCAAAGTTTCGCCGCCGCAGGAGGTCGAATTCATTCCTCCGATGCCCCTGACGAAAGCGGCCAGCACCGCTTCGTCGCCGGACGCCAGAACCTTTTCCAGCGGCGCGCTTTCGCCGTGCGGCGGCCGAACGAGCGGATTGGCGCCAGCCAGAAGAAGAGCCTCGATGGTCCTGAGCCGTTTCAGCTCGATCGCCCTCTGCAGCAGGGATTTTCCTGACGCAGTGCATTCGCCGGCGTTATATCCTCCGTTAATAATTTTAATGACGGCTTCCTCGCTTTCGTCTCCGGCGAGCATTCCCATGAGGCGGTAGACATCGTTGACCGGCAGGTTTTTAGCGCCCCTGAAATTTTCGATCACTTTCTCGACGCCACGCGATTTAAACACCCTGGCCATATCCAGAGCCGTCTCGCCCGTTTCGTTTGTCAGCGCTATGTTCGCGCCTTTTTTTATGGCGGTTTCCGCCAGCTCCGTCTCGTCGGTCATCGCCGCGTGCATCAACGCGCTGAGGCCCTCTCTGTCGCGAACATCGGGATCGGCGCCGTTGTTCAGCACAAAAACGGCCGCCGCATAGTTTTTTGCCGCGAGCGCTGTCGCCGTTATATTTCGCCTTTCGGGCGGAGCGAGCTCAACGCCGAGCTCGGTCAGCCGCTGCATGTTATCGATCCTTCCGGCCGCCAGAGCCGCTCTGAAAACGTCGAACCCGAATTTTTTCGTGTCGATGCTCTTCGACGCGGTTTCGATGAACTTCGGATCGCCGTATCGCCCAATCGTTTTTAATATTTCCGAATATCTCGCGCATTCGTTTTCGCTGAAATCGAAATTCCAGCCAAGGCAGAATCCGGCACCCTCCAGATCGCCTTTTTTAAGCGCGTTACAGAAAAAACCCGCGCAGGCCGGCTCCCGGAAATTCCCAAGACGCTTCAGCAAAATTTTTACGGCACGCCTGTCGCATGTCACGGACGGATCGTTTAATATAGAATCGAGCTCGAACGACTTTATGTATTTCGAGGTTTTTTCAAGCAAAACATCGAGGCATTCCATTTTTTTTGCGCGTATCGATTCCATGGCCAGTTGTTTTGCCGCATTTTCGAACGCCTTTTCAGGAAGCGAGCGAATCATGATTTTCAGATTAAAGTCATTATCCCATCCGTCGAGGATCATAGACGTCAAATGATTCGTGATTTTCTGAAATTCTGAAAGGCGGCCGCCTATCACGCCGGCCATTCCGGCGTCTCCGTCTCTGACAGCCCGTTTCATAAGGCTTATTAGCTTATCCTGATTTATCTTCTGCGGCGGCGAGTTATCAAGAAACAGCGTGACCGATATAGTGTCTCCCGCGAGCGCCGCCCTGGTCAGTTCCTCTGACATGCGCCGCTTTTCGGCGAAAGATTTGCCCTGCCGCGCGCCCTGCGGGGTATATTGAGTAAGCAATTCGACGAGCTCGGTATTCCTGCGCTCTTCGGCGGCTTTAATGTGGGCGGAAGTGACTATCGTCGGCCTTCCGGGGCCGCAGGCGCATCTCAGAACGGCCGAACACGAAATGTCGTCTTCGTTTAATATGGCGTAGGCGAGAGCGTCGCGACCCGCATGGTCTTTCAGCGACGGATCGGCGCCCTTTTCGAGCAGCGCCGTGGCGAACTGCTCATTTCCTTTCCAGACGGCCATGATCAGAGGCGTCTTGCCTTCGATATTCGCGACGTTAACGTCGGCGCCTTTCGATACGAGCGCTTCGGCGGCTTCGAACCTGCCGTACGTTATCGCGTTGTACAGATGGGTGTTCCCGTTTTCATCCCTGTAGTCGATTAATTTTAAGGAGCCGACGAGGCCGGAAATATCCTTTAAACCGCCGGACCTTATCAGTTCGTTGAACCTGACTGAAGGCCCGAATTTTTTTACCGCGTCGGGCCCGGGCCCTTTTTCGAGAATTTTCCTGAACTTTCCGCCGTCGCTTCTCGATGCTGCTCCGATAAGTATCCTGCCCGTGGGTGAAGCCGGATCGAAGAACGCCCCGCCTGCTATAAGAGCCTCTAGCATATCGGGCCGGTTCATCATGACCGCCGCCCACAGCAGATCTTTGCCGGATGATGTAACGGCGTTCGGGTCCGCGCCCTTTTTCAGAAGATACGCGACCGTTTCCATGGAACCGGCCGCCATTGCGCTCGCCAGAGCATTCGCTCCGGGGCGGCCTTTAAGGCTGGCGCCATTTTCGATAAGGAGCTCAACGACGTCCATCTTCGAATTGTCGACGGCCCTCTGAATGGCGAAATTACCCGTTTCATCGGCCGAATCCGGATCGGCTCCGTTCTTGAGAATTTTTATTACCAGATCCTTTTCTCCCGCCGCCGCCGCCGCCGGGAGCGAGTATGAATTATATTTATCGCGGCCGGCTTTCAATAAATTTTCGATATGGAAAAACAAATCGTATTTTTTATGGTCGATAGATTTCCTTAAAAAGCTTGGAGCGTATGATTTCAGATTGCCGCCGGCCATCGCGCGGAACTTTTCGAATACCGCCGCAAATTTTTTTTCCGGCGCATTTTCACTTTCAATCATCCGGTTAAGAGTATTTTCATAAAATACGCGTTTATCGGCTTCGGTCTTCTTTCGCTCCGCCAGCCAAAATATGCCTTCGACATCAGAGTTCCTGAGGAAATTCTCGAAAAGCGAATCTAACGCCCTGAAATTTATTTCGGCGGTCGCCGCCAGATTCAATATCAATTTGACGGCCCTGTCGTCTTTCGCTTCAATGGAAGTAATGACGGCCTGGCTCACGCCGGTATCGTTGACCGAGCCTTCACGAAGAATAATAGCCGCCGAATCGTAGTTCCTGTTCTTCAACGCCAGCATCAGCCCGGCGAAAGGATTATAACTCAACACCGGCTTCAGGCCTTTCTTTCTGAATAACTCCAGATATTCGGCGTTTCCGAATTCGATCAGGGACCTGACCAATCGATCGTCGCCGGGCCTTGCGTTGTAAAAATACCTGTTATAGGCCTGCTCAGCGTTCATGCCGGTTTTCTGCGCGATATACAGTGCGGCGGGAATGCCCTTGACGGGCTCTATTTTCATTATTCGCCCGATGGTTTCTTCGGCCGGCTTTTTGTTTTTTTCCATGAATCTGTCCAGCAGGATTTTTATCATTGACGCATCGGTCGTCGATGATAGTATATTTATATATAATACGGGCAAATCGTCCGGCACGCCGGACGGGAAAGGGTCTGCGCCGGATAACAGAAGTTTTGAAATATGTTCCGGACGCCATCTGTAGTTCAAAGTCAGCATGAAAGGCGTTTCACCTTTTTTGTTTTTTATGTTGACGCTGCCGCCGCGATCCACCAGTAGCGATGCGGTCTGCAACAATCCGCTCCGCGCCGCGTAATGAAGGGCGGTATCGCCGGCGGCGTCCTGATCGTTGACCGGCGCGCCGGCTTCCAGAAGGCGTGCCGCGACGAGCGTATGATATTTCTCATCGTCCCTGCCGCAGCTCCTGCCGCATAAGAGCGTCAGAGCGCTCATCCCGTTTTTATCCTTGAATTTCACGTCGGCGCCGGACTTTATCAGTTCGACGGCTATGTTGTATTTCTCACGCTCTATCGCCGTCATCAGCCAGCTCCTGGTGTGCTCTCCAAAAACCTTTCCGGCGCCCGCACGCCCGATCAGCTTTACCGCCAGTCCGGGATTCCGCGCATTGCAGCCGGTCATTATCTTTTCATTAAATCTCTCGAAAAGATTGAATTCGGGGATCAAGTTCAAAAAAACTTCGTCTTGCCTGCCCGCGAAACTTTCCAGATAATGGTCTAGAAATGTTTTCCCGGATGCGTCTTCGACATCGGCGCGCGCGCCGTTTTTGATTAACATTCTGGCAATTTCGGCGTTTCCTTTTCGCGCCGCGACCATAAGGGGAGTTAACAGGCCCTTTCCCGTGCAGTTGACGCCGGCGCTTTCACGTATGAGCGCCAGGACCTCGCCCGTGGAGCCTTTTTCGATGGCGTCGCAATATCGAAAAAATTCTATTTTGTTTTTATCTTCGATGACCGGCCCTTCCGTTTTACTCAGCGATTTTACGGCCGCCCGATCGCCCTCAGCCGCTGCCAGCGCAAGTGCCGTATCGCCCATGCGGTTGCGTTTTTTAACTTCGGCGCCTTTTTTTATCAAATATTCCAGCATTTCCTTACGCCCGTATGCCGCAGCCGCCGTGAGAGGCGTGTGGCCGTCGCCGGAGCACGAATCGAGCCTGGCGCCGCGACCGGTCAGATATTCGAAAATATCGGCCGAGCCGTCGATCACCGAAAGAACCAGCGGCAGCGTGTTAAAGTCGTCTGTATAATTTATATCCGCGCCTTTTTCCGCCAGAAGTTTTACCATTTCAATTTTTTTGGACCTGACCGCCATCGTGAGCGGCCGAATGTCTTTTCCGCAGGGCGTATTCGGATCGGCGCCCCGCTTCAGAAGCAGCCCGGCGATCTCGACATTTCCCGTTTCGACCGCAGTGAACAGCGGAGTATTGTACCGTTCGTCCCTCACGCCGACTTCGAAACTTCCCTGGAGCATTTCCATGGCTTTAGCCGTATCGCCGGTCGTTATGGCTTTGTTCAGCCTGGCCGTTTTTTCGGCCGCGCCGTTTTTCCTGACGCCGGATGCGGCCTTCCTCAAAATGGAAAAAACGTCGGAGTTAAAGATATGTTTTTCGAGTTCGAGCGTTTTTTGCGCTTTGGCTTCGGAAAGATCGAATTCGAGGCCGTTCTGAAGAAAGAATTTAACCTGTCTGGTCCTCATGAACTTTACGGCATAATATATCGGATAATCTGAATAATCGCTGCTTTTTTTATAGTCGACCCCGGCGTCGATCAGCGACTGGAAGATATCGTCGCCGGTATATTCGCTCAGCGAAGCGTTGAGAGCTTCAAGCGCCGCGAAAGATTTCATGTTCGCGCCGGCGTCGATCAATGACCTGACTATCTTGATATTTCTGGTTTTAGCGGCGAAAAACAAAGCTCCGCCGCGCAGGTTCTCCCCTCCCGAATAATATCCGTCCAGGGAGGCGCCGCTTGAAAGCAGATAACTCACAAGATCCGCATTGCCCGCCATGCAGGCCGCGATCAGGGGAGTCATGCCTTTTTTGTTCATTTGATTGACGTCCTGCCCTTTTTCCCTGAAAAATTTGACCGAGTCCAGGCTGCCGCATCGGGCGGAAAGCATGAGCGGCGTATTTCTGTCGCTATCCTTCGCGTTCAAGTCCGCGCCCTTTTCAACCAGAAATTTTATCGAATCCAGGCCGCCGGCGAGCGCGGCGTGCAGAAGCGGCGTCCTGTCTTCTACATCCCTGACGTTTATGCTTGCTCCTTTTTCGATGAAATATTTCAATTCATTCATGGCGCCTTCCCTGGCGGCATGAGAAACCAGATAATGATTGCCAACCTTTTGATCGACGGCCGCCCCGGCTTCGATAATCTTTTTAACGGCGTCGAGTTTCTTGAATTTGATCAATGCCGGAAGGAAGATAACGTCTTTCCCTGATTTTTTCATTATATCCGAAGCGATATCGTCACATCCGCAGGCCAGAGCGCATTCGAATAATTCGGCCTCTCGTTTTTCAGGCATTTTAGCGCTCGCTCCGATTGAAAAAAGATACCTGGATATTTCCGCGTTTTTAACGCTCAGCGACATCGCCAGAGCCGTTTCATTTCTGGAACTTACGTAATCGATCACACATCCCGAATCGACGAGCGCTTTGACCATTTCAAAGTTGCCCGTCATTGAAGCGAAATGGAGTATGTTACATCCGTTGAAGTTGATACGGTCGATATTGACGCCCTTATCGCGTAAAAATTTGAAAATGTCGGGCCGCTTTTTTTCGACCGCTTTTCTTAAAAGGCCGTAAGCCGCGGTTTCGAACGCATCCACTTCGTTCAGGTTGGCGCCTTTATCTATCAGCAGTTTAATTATTTCGAAATCGCCGCCTGTTATAGCCGCTTTCAATGGCGTAAACCTGCCGTGGGGAGCTTCGTTGTATATGCAATCAATTTCCGCGCCGTTATTTATAAGATAAACGGCCGTTTCGGTCTTGCCCGCCATCAGCGAAGCGATAAGCGGCGTCAGGCCGAATTTGTTTTTGCAGTTCAGGCTCTGGCCCTTGCCATGAAAATATTTGACCGCTTCGACGCTTCCGCCCTCGGCCGCGCAAAGTATCGGAATGCTTTCCTTGTCGTTTTTTATGTTAAGGTCCGCGCCCGATTCCTCGAGAAATTTGATCATCGGCATATCGCCGTTGGAAGCTGCGAAATAAAGCGCGGATCTCCCTTCGGGGCCTTTCATGTTCGGATCGCCGCCCGTTTTTTTCATGGCTCCGGCGAGCTCGAGGCTGCCGGATTTGCACGCGAAAATAAACATCGGCAGGCCTTCGGGGGTTTTAGCGCTCATAAAAAAAACTGGGTCGCGCTCAAAATACCAGAGAGCCATATCGCTTTTCTTATTTTTCAGGCATTGAATAAAAACCTCGAGATTGTATTCGGATTCGCTTCCGGGACCGGCGCGGCGATTTTTGATCAGCGCCACCCCCTGAGTGTCGTCCTCCATGATAAAACTCAGGCGGAACTCATTGGCGAAGCGGCTTTCGAGCGTATCGATTTCAGACAGAAATATTCGGGCTGCTTCCGGCATTTTATAATAAAATGCCGATCTGGCCGCGCTCACCATGATTCCATCTTCAAATTTACCATGCAGTTTCATGAATGCCGGCAAAATACCGAGATTGTCTGATTTAATGATCGCTATTAATTCGCTCCAGCCGTCTTCGGATAATTTCACCGTCTTTCCCATGCCGGCGAGGCATTTCAACTGTTCGCCGCTTCCGGCTTCGAGTAACGATTCATAGACATGCTTTTCATTGACGCCTGGCTTCGCGAAAAGCGTCTCGAAAAATTTTTCCTGGCTCTCGTTTTTCTTCAACGCAATGTAGATGAGCGATTTCAGACCGTTGGTAAAATCGGCATTCAGAAAATCGCGTGCGATTTTTTCATCGACGGCGGGCGCCTTCGCCATTACGCTGTCGAGAATCAGCCTCAGGGCCCCGAAATTTTTTTCGCCGTTCTTATTGGAAAGCAGCCGTCTCAAGAACTCGCCGTCGTCGAAATTTTTAGGGCCGATCCCGGTGAGCGCTCCAGCTTCAAGGAGCGCTGCGGCTGATTCACGGTCGCAGGCCTTCGTGAGGACGGCCTCGCCGGCCGCGTCCTTCAAATCGACTCTGGCGCCGGCTTTTAATAACGCTTTGACGAAATACGGAAGTTTGGATCTTGCGGCCATCATCAGCGCCGTTTCTCCGTTCTGGTCCCTGTCGTCTATGCAGCTTTTCGTCTTCGCTATCAGCTCGTCGGCCATGTCTTCGCTTAATTTTTTCCATTCGTATGTCATGCCTGAGCATTTTTGGGACAGCAGCATCAGCGCGTTCGCCCCCTGCCGGTTTTTAACGCGCAAGCCGGCGCCGCGCTTGATAAAAAGATCGGCGATAAAGATCTTGCGCTCGTTTATGAAACGGAGCAGAGGGGTCATGCCTGAGTTATCCGCCTGGTCCATATTCGCGCTGCGGTTCAACAGCATCTCGACCTCGGCGGGGCTTTCGCCTTCATAAAAAAACAGGGCGTTTTTGCGCTCGTTGTTGACGCGGTCAGCACAATTAGAATTTGAAATGATATGCCCGTAATCCAGGCCTTTTATGTTTTTCTTCAACAGATACATCAGCGCCGTGGTGTCTGAAGAATCGGCCGCCGACAGGTCCGCTCCGGCGCGCACGAGCGCCAGCGGGAGCTCCTGTACATTCCATTTTTTCATGGAGGCGATCAGAGGCGTTTCGCCGGCTTCGTTCTTCTCCTCGAGATTAGTGACCTTCGAAACCAATTGCAGCGCGGATTTTTCGTCTTCGCCTTTTTCGATGATGTCGAAAATTTTCAACGCCGCCGCATTCGGCGGCTCGTAGCTTATGTCGGCGCCATGTTTTAAAAGCATGTCTTCCACGTCGTATTGCAGGGTGTCTCGAGCCCGCCTGAGGGCGTTGACGCCTCTTCTGTCGCACGCGTCAGGGCGGGCGCCTCTCGACAGCAACTTTTCGACGAACGGCGCGTGCAGGTATTCTATGGATCTCAGAAGGGCGCGATCGGTTCTGACTTTTTTAGACATGAGATAATCGAGCGCTTCGGAGCTGGCGGCGCGCAGCGAGGCGTAGAGCGGATCGACGCCGAATGGAGAAGCGGCTTCGAGGTTCGCGCCGCTTTCCGCGAGCGCCTTCAAAATGTCGGCCCGGCCGTTCATGGCGGCCGCGACTGCGATCGGCGTCCTGAAAAAATCGAGCGAATCCGGGGCCGCGCCATATTTCAAAAGCAGCTCGACCGCCTCGAGGTTCCCGTCCTCCACCGCGGCTATCATAGCTATCCGGCCGGGCTCGCCCGATGCTCCGCCCGTGCCGGCGGAAGCGAGGCACGCTTTCGTGAGCTCCATGTTCCGCATTTTTACGGAGCCGGTCAGAATATCCGCGGCTGGAGCTCCGGCGGCGGAAAGCGCGCTCAGGGCGTCGGCGGCCGGAATTTTTTCGGCGGCCATCGCGCCCATTATCGCAAGGGTGTATCCCTTTTTTTCGCCGACGAGTTTTTTCAGCGTTTCGATCCTGAAATCGGCGCAGGCCGTGACGCCGATGTCGGCGAATCTTTTTATCAAGGGAGCGTTGCCCGCTTCGATCGCCTTTACGAGCGCGTTTTTAACGCCTGCTGATTTCAGGTCGACGTCGCGCCGCTTGAGTATTTCCAGCGCGATCTCGGTGAAATTTCTTTCCACGGCCAGTTCCAGGGCGCATTTGCCCGACGAGGGGTCGGCGTCGTTTATCCCCGGCTGCCTTGACGCCAGAAACAGCGCTTCGCGCCTCTTATTGGCGGCTATCGCGTAAATTAAAAGAGTGGAATCGTTGGAAGGTTTTACCCACGTGTTCATTCCGCTGAAGCTGAATTTGCCGCTCAGCCCGAAAAAGTCGCCATGCCCTTTTTTAAAGCCGCCCCCGGCCAGGTCGGCTCCGCCTTCCACCAGTTTCATGAATATGCCGGGCCTGTTCCATTTCAGCGCGACGGCGACGATCGGACCTTCGTTGGAATACGAACGATTGGGATCTGCCTTTATTTTCAAAAGATAATCGACGGCGGCCGGCTTATCGTCCCTGATGGCGAAAAAATAAGCGTATTCGGGATCAGCTACGGCGGCTCCTTTCGCGACCGCCAGATCGGCCAGGTCGAACCTTCCGGCGGAAATCGCGCTTTCGACGTAGTATTTGTCATAAAAATCCTTTTCGGCGCCGATGAGGTATTTCGCGATTTCGTCGTTACGGCAATCGAGCGCTTTCTGAAAAAGCGACCGGCAGTCGCCGGAGCTGAATTCTTTTCTGTCGGCCGTTTCGAACACCTTTTTAAACTCGTCGAACGAGCCCGCGCGTATCGATTCGTAAACGCGCGAATATTGCTTTCGGCCGGGCTGCTCTTCGCGGCTCCTTTTCGGGCTTCGATCTTCATATTCTTCTTTTTTGGCGTCCCTCAATAAGACTTCAGTGAGCATCGCCTTATATCCCAGCGGCAGATTGAACATCAAATAACGGTTCATTTTATAATTATTCGACGATGCCGAGGCGAATATCATCGCCTGACATAACTCGCCGTCATCGAAGCCGTATCCGGCCATGAATGATTCGACCTGCCCGTTCATGCCCGCCTTGATCAGCGCCGGAACGATCCTGCGCACGAACAGTTTTTTCCGCTGGCCGTCGATCTTAAATCCGTCGCTTTCGATCAATTTCAATGCGAGTTTCGCGAATTCCGCTTCGACAGTCGCTTTGTGATGATAAGGCACGAGTTCTTCGAGAAAATTTTCATTGATCATTCGGTCGGCGCCTTTGAGCTTTTCGGAGAAATGCTTCACGCAACCGACGTTTCCGGACCTGACCGACGCCAACAATACTTCGAGCGTCATCGAAGATATTTTTCGGCTCTTTTCAATCATTCCGACGATCCCGTCACACGGCACGCCGGATAATTTCGCGATATATAAAGCGTTGGCGAGGCTATTGGTCGACGCGCCAGATCCGGAGTTTTTTTCGCCGCCGGCGCAGGCCAGTTCGACCGCGTTGGTGCCGGCCCTGTCAATGCCGAACAGTCCGTTGTCGAATAGATACTTTATCGCGGCCGGATTTGAAGCGTGGATAATGGTTTTCCATATTTCATCGCCGCCGGCGAGCGCATATTTTTTTCTCTTAGCTATGTCGAACAATATCTTAATGCTTCCGGATTCTTCCGGCCTGTGTCCGGTCTGCATGACGATCATGCGTGAAAGCTCTTTCTCGCCGATACGGATATCGTATCCTTTTTCAACCAGATAATCGTATATTTCGCGGTTGCCTCTTTCCAATATAGCAGTGAGAGGGGGCCGACCGTCGGACCCGGCATAAAGATCCGCTTTATTTTCCAGAAGAATTTTTATTATACCGTTATTACCGCCGCCGGTATCAAACGTTTCGGTGAAATATTGAAGCGCCGTCATCCGCACGCAACTAGTGACGTCGATGTTTTCATCGATGGCGACCGGAAGCGTGTCGCGGACTATTTCTCCGTTGTCGGTTTTGTTTTTATAGCCGTATTCGTCGTTAATAATCTTTCTTATCTTTGCCGGAAAGCCTTTAATATTCCAGGGCCTGGAAGAATAAAACCTGCGCGGCTCAAGACCCAGACGGCCGGCCAGCTCCGGAAGCCGCCCGTTCGTTTCGGTGCCAAGCCGATCCAGCTTCGCTTTATCGAACGGATAGCCTCGCTCCATGAGTAATTTCACGGTCTCGTCAGAACCGGACTGCACGGCGACATCGAGCGCCGTATCGGTGCTGTAAGAAGAGCTGATCGGATAATCCAGATCCGCGCCGCGCTCTATGAGGACCCTGGCCGCTTCGTAATTTCCGCACCTGGCCGCGAGCGAAAGCGGCGTCTGTCCGAACTCGAAACGCTGGTTAGGATCGGCGCCTGATTTCAACACCGTTTTCAGCAAAGAAATATTTTCGGACTCGATCGCGTTCTGAATGGGGGAGTTGAACCGCTGCCTGCATAAATTCAAGATTTTAGAAGCGTCCGCGCCCCTGTCGGTGAACAGTTTGAATAGTTTCTCGTCGCCGGAGTTAAGGGTGATCAAAGCCGCGTTGGCGGAATTTTCGGCCGTTTCGTCGAACATCGCGCCGCGTTCGAGCAAAAGTTTTGTCAATTCGTAATTCTTCAGATACGCCGCCAGCGCGAGCGGCGTTTCGCCCCGCGCGTTTTTCGCGTTGACGTTCGCGCCGCGCTCGATTAGAAAGCGTGCTATATCGAAATTTTCGAAATTGAGCGAAGCCATGAGCGGCGTGTGGCAACCATCCTCGACGCTATCGACGCCGGCGCCGCACTCGATCAGTTTTTTCACCGCGCCGGAGTTTCCCGTCACGCAGGCTATCATCAGCGGAGAAAACTGCATTTTTGCGACAACGCCGTTGTTTATGATCTTCCCGACCAGGCCGTTGACCGGGTCGGCGTCGTAAAATGGATCGCCGGCGACGGGCTTATAGGCAGCATTCAGATCCGCGCCTTTTCCGGCCAGTTTTTCGATCATCGAATCGTTTTCCGACAACACGGCTATCCCGAGAGCATAAGTGCCCTGACCGCCTTTTATGTCTTCGCTTTTTTCGATGATCAGGTCTTCGACGCGGTCAACGCCGCAGACGGCGGAATAGACGAGGGCGGAAAATCCGTAAACGGTTTTTTTATTCACGTCCGCGCCTTTTTCGATCAGCAGCCTGGCTATATCGTACATTCCCTTGCCCGCGGCATACATCAGGAAAGTTTCGCCTTCCTTCTCGATCATCATGCCGTTCGGATCGAACTTAAGGTCAATGAGAAATTTTGCCATTCCGGCATTGTTGTGCCTGACCGCTATCGCCAGGGCGTTGTCACCGTAACAGTCTGCTGCGTGAAGATCGGCGTTGTTTTCAACCAATATTTTAGCCATTTCGACGTATCCGAATTTAACGGAATATAAAAACGCGCTCATTTTATAAATACTATCCCTGGCGTTGATTTCGGCGCCGGCCGCTATCAGTTCCCTGGCGTTGTCGAGCCGCTCGTAATTGACGCTGAGCATGAGCGGGGTTTTCCCCATATTATTCGTCGCGTTGACGTTCGCGCCGCTTTTTATCAAAAGCCTCACGGCGGCGGAATCGCCGAATTCCGAAGCGGCCATCAGCGGCGTGGAGCCATTTTTATCTTTGAAATCGACGGCGGTAAAATTTTTTAAAAGAGATTCTATCGTGTCATGTTCGTTATTTTCGACGGCGGCGATCAGATCTTGTTTAATGTCTTTTTCGGGGGCCGCGAACGAAGGCTGACATTGATGATATCCTCCATGATAAAGGAAAATCAAAAAGACGAAGATTAGGGACGAAAGAATTTTTTTCATAAAAATGACGACTCCCCGAATTTTTTCTTTGATTTTTAAAAATATCATGTTATCATAATATTAAATCAGGTCTAATAAATCAAGAATTATTTTAATAATAACTACGTACAATCATGATAAAACTGGTTTTGTTAAATGACGAAAATTAATGCCTTATATATCGTTTGCTTGTTATTTTCGCTTATCTTCGTTACTGCGTATTCTCCGGTGCGATGCGAAACGAAAAATTCAGCCATTCCGGCCGGATTCATAGGATGGGAGGCCTCGCCTCCCGGAGCGGCCGCGCGCGCCGTCAGGCCTTCATATATTATAGGCACGGTACATTCGATCTGCCATCCCCGATATGCCTTCGACCCTGACATTTACAGATATATGTCTTCGTGCGAGGTATTCGTTCTCGAATCTAAAAATTCCATCTTCAATTATAAAAACGAAAAAGAATACTTTCTTCCGAAAGAAACCAGCATTAAAAAACTTATAGGTGAGGAGAAATGGAATAAGCTCGTCGAGATATGCCGAAAAAATTCGATAGACGGCAATTTCGAAAATTATATGCCGTGGTATCTGTCAGCAAATTTGACCAGGCCTGACCTCGTGGACGACGAATGCGTCACGATGGACGAGTATCTCTTGAGCAAAGCGCGGAAAAAATCAATGAAAATTTTCGGGCTTGAAACAATGGCCATGTCGTCGCTGAATAAAATTCCCCTGGAGGCGCAGATCGAAGAACTCGAAAATATCATGGCGAACTTCGATGAGATAAAATCGGCTGAAACCAAACTTATTGACGCGTACAATTCCGGAAAAGTCGATGCGTTGTATATGATCATAAACAGGCGCCAGGATGAAAACAAAAAAAAAGTCTCCGAAAAACGATACAGGGAGATCCTGGTGGATGAAAGAAATACCGGATGGCTTCCGGCAGTGGAAAAACATATCAATGGAAGCGCGGCTTTCATAGCGGTCGGCGTTGCCCATCTGACCGGTGATAATGGCATAATAGAAAACCTTAAAAAACGTGGATACAAGCTCACTGAGATCAGCAAACCCGCCCGCGGTTCGCGCGGAAAATAATAATAAACTACGATGACTGAAGCGACTTTCACCCGTCATTAAAGCCCGAAACAACCCGCTCTGAACCGCCTATTCACATGTCCCACCAGCGATCCGCCTAACCCCAATAAACCTCATTCTTACGAATACGTCAAAAATCGACCTGAATGGTCGATTTTGGTTATTTTTGAGCAAGTATTGTAGTGTTTATACTATGACCGTAAGTTATATTATTTTTTCTTATTATTACGGTCATCATAATTAAAAACCGAAAGCCGAGAATTCTGATGAATTCAGCCCTGAAAAAACCGCGAAACGCATAACTGATTTTGCAATGGGATTTTTAGGCGCATTTCAATCCAATCATGCCGATCAGACAAAAAATGACGCGCTCACCGGTTTCTTCGATCTTGCGAAGGATGCGATCGCGAAAGGTTTTGACCAGGCCAAAAACATTCTAGGCGCTCTTTATGGCGAAAAAGCTGAAAGCACCTATGATATTGTCACGAAAGCTCTCGATGATAAAAAAGCCGGCCTTGATTAATTATTTAGTGTGCCCCGCTCTGTGGAGCATATCGACTATTTCAGAATAGCCTTTTTCCGTAGCCAGTTGAAGCGCGGTCTTGCCGTCCGGCGATATATTTTTGGCGACGCCCTCTTTAATAAGCGCTTTTGCCCGGACGAGATCGCCTTTCTTCATCGCATCCATCAGCGAGCCGTGGCGGACTATCTCGTAAAAAGCTTTCTGACCCTTGTCGTCAGTACCGTCCGCGGGCTGCGTGCTCTGCGCCGGCGTCACGGCCGCGGCCTGTTTCTGCGTTTGCGCGCTCTGCATGTCAGCGGCGCTTTTTTTTACCTGCTTTTTACCGTAGATCGCCCTTAACTGCTTTATGTCTTTATTGTGGCCGGGGCAGAATAATTTGAAGCTGCCAGCGCCGCTCCATTCGAGCGAGTAAAATTTATTTGGAAATACGGGACATTTGAGCGCCGTTTTAGAAACTATGTATTTTTTTTCGACCAGCGTGCCGATCGTTATATCCGAAGCGCCGGGGTTTTCCATTAAATAGAGATTTACGCCGTTTTCGATCTCGCGCATTTCTTTGAAGCAATTTTGCTCTCCGGATTTTTCAAAGGCGTTTTTAAAAGAAACCTCCGATGTGGATGGCTGCTGCGCGAAGGCGACGGCAGACAGCAATAAAATAATTAATGCGCAGACGGTGATTTTAAATAAATTCATTAATCAGCACTCCTTTTCTATAACTATTTTTTATTCACTATGATTTAAAATATCACATAAACATTTAAAAGTCAAAAAGGTTCAATTTTTCAATTTTTCTGCATCTCGGTCAGATACTTCCAGTAG
>MGFH01000136.1 GCA_001791795.1 Candidatus Wallbacteria bacterium GWC2_49_35 | reverse complement strand
CATCGCGACCGGCTGCGACGAAGTGATAATCGGAACTAACCTCCAGAAAGGCGACAAATATTACGCCAAGGGCGATTACCAGAAAGCTTACGAATGTTACATGAAAGCCGCGCAGGAATATCAGGCCCGCCTCGGCAAGGTATATTCAAGCAGAGAATCCGCGAAGGAAGACGCGGCTAAAATGATCGAATCTTATTGCAAATCAGGGCTCACCGCCGAAAAACTCGCCCGCGACTCAGAAGCGCGCGCCATGTTCGAAAAGGCCATCCAGAACACCTATCCTATTAAAGAAAGTTATTACGTAAAAGAAGAAGTTAAAGTCCCCGCCGGCTATGTCGACCGCTGGGTACCCGCCTACAACAAAGAAGTATTCGTCGACGGCCATTACGAAGACGTATTCGTTGACGGCGGCTATCAGGACGTATATGTAGACGGTTACTACAAAGAAATTTACGTAGACGCTTATTACCGCCAGGACGGCACCTACGTTAACGGCTACTACAAAAAAGTATGGGTCGACGGCCATTACGAAAAGAAACAGATGCCCGGTCATTACGAAAAAGTCTGGAAAGACGGATATTATAAAACCGTTACCGTCGACGGCCATTACGAAAAAGTTTACGAGCCCGCCCACATCGAATATAAAGATATCTACAAAGAACGCAACGTAACGATAACCGTAGACAGCCCCTACATCGCCCAGGCCAAATCGAAACTCCCCGCTACCTCCACGAACGCACCCCGCGCGGCCGTCGATGAAAACGATCCCGCTTTAAAAGCCGCTTACGAAAAAATGACGCTCGCATATCAGGCCTACACTAAAGCCGGCTCACCCGCTGCAGGCGCCGAACTCGAAGCTATGAAAGCGGCTCAGGCAGAATACCAGAAACTTTTAGAAGCGAAAAAACAGTAATTTAAAGATTCATAATTCGTAATTCGTAATTTTAAATAGTAAATCAAAACCATCTAAAGTTTAATCGAAGAAGAATAACGAAAACAGCAGCATAAAAAAAGCGCCGGTCTCGAAAATTTCGGGGCGGCGCTTTTTTATTTTTTTATATTTTAACTCAGCGGTTAATACGGTTGAACATTCTGAGCATTCCGACGCCATAGCGCCCGGACTGCGAAGGTTTCTTCATGGACTGATCGAGGCATTTAGACGCCGCGCGCGCCGGAAAAGTAAAAATGTCCTTCGGGATTTTGACCTTTTCCCAGCCTTTATAGGTCGATTCTATCTTGTCTCCCGCCTCCGGTTCCACTATCTGCAGCTGAAGTTTTTTGGTTGAATTGCTGAAAATAAAGGTCTGTTTGATGTTATATCTGTAATCGACAAGTTTATAGGTCGTCATGCCGTCAGAAACGCTCTTTGTGATCTTGCCGTCGTCTATTACCGAATCGAAATAGACTTTCGAGTTAAAACGCGCCACGTTTTTTTTATTGGCGAAATAAGCGACAAAATTCGACTGTTCGTAATAGTACCAGACTTTTTCGGGCGTGGTTACATGAGATACTTTTTTGCCTTCGGCAACTATGTCTATGCGCTTATAGTCGAGGTTCTGGCTGTAAGCGGTGTACTTGGACTCCATATAGGCTCCGTTGACGGTCTGTTTCACGACGCCTTCAAATTTCGCGCCTGTAAATGTATCGGTCATCAGATCCAGAAATTCTTCGAACAGATCCATATCGATCTTCATTTTAAGGGGTTCGTCGTCGGAATAAGCCTGAGCGAAGCCGGCAAAACCGAAAATATTGAAAAATAGCGAAATGGCCAGCGCCAGAGCGAAGCCGACGGATTTTTTTGTTTTCATACATTCATCTCCTTTTTATTCGTCGAGGATATCAGGTTTCGCCGCCGCCACGCGTCCGATATCGCTGCTTTTTTTAGAGACGGCTTTTTCCGCCTTGGCCGATTTAGATGAAGACGCTTTTGCGGCGGCCTTTTTCGTAGCGGCTTTTTTTACCGGCGCTTTCTTCACGCTCTTCTTCGTTTTCTTTTCATATGTCACGTCGAGTTTCAACTGATCGTCGGCGCCTTCTTCGAAGTTAAGGCTCTGAAGGTTGTCCGCGCGAAGCACGAATTTATCGTCTGACGGAGCAGACTGGCGCTTAAAGGTTTCGTAGAGGTTCTGGGCGGTCTTAGCCCTGGGCGTGCCGGGGGCCATTCTGATTACTATCTCGCACGCTTCGGCGGCCTTGTCGAACTCGCCGATCTTGGCGTAAAGCGAAGCGACGCTTATGTAATTGTCAGGATTCGACGGATTTATGGCGATGGCGTCCTTATATTCTTCTATAGCTTCCGTGTACAATTTCTGGTACTGATAAATTCCGGCGAGCTTTGTATGCGCCTCTTCGAGGTTCGGCTTCATGTTAAGCGCTTCGCGGAAAGACTTTGCCGCTTCGTCATAACGTCCGGCGAGCACAAGTTTATTTCCTTCGGTCATCTTCTCGTCGGGAAGCCTTCTTGAGCCGGATGCGCCGGCAGGAGCGGGCGTCTGAACGACGGGCGATTCGTCTTTGCCCAGGACCTTGTTTATATTCGGCTGCGGAGCCATAACGTCTAACGCCATTTTTACCTCGCCGCGTTTGCCGGCCGAAGGATACGCGGAAAGTTTCGAGCCGGGATTGGCCTTTGCCGGAGAGCATCCGCCGGAGGCGCAGTCGTGGTTGACCTGGCCTATCTTATCGCATTTGGCGTTACTTGTGAGTTCCATGTTCGGATCGTCGCACTGCGGCGTGCGCGGGCGTTTGAAGCGTCTCCATACGCTGTCGAAAAGATACGAGCCGAAGCGGGTGGTCGCCGAAAAACGCTGGACCTCGCCAAGATCGGCCCTCATATAAGCATAGTCGAAACGCCATCCGTAGCGCATCAGTGAAAAACCGAGCGTGCCCTGGCCGTCATTGATGCCGGCGCGTCCCAGAAAGGTCTCATTGAACTGGTATTCCCAGCCGCCGTTGAGTTTCACGTCGCGGTTCTGGACCTTGTCGGCGTCGAAAGTTATCAGAGAGCCCCAGTCGGGAAGTTTGAACGCGATGCCGCCCCTTATGGTAAGCGGTATCGAATCGGTGACGCCCGTACTCCATTTCATTTCACCGGGCAGAACGTCCTGGAGATTAAGTCCAAGGCTTATCGTTTTGGAGGGATTGTACAGGAAACCGAAATCGGCTTCGCTGCCGACGGCCTCTTTAAAGTAAAGATAATGCTTGATGTCTTTCAAAGTAAAGCCCACCGCGGCGTGCCGCGATATTCTGTGCCCGTATGATATCATAGTGACCTGCTCTTTATCTTCGACGTAATTTACGATATTGGGTATCTTGTCCTTGGTGATGGGGATCTGATCGGTTTTGAGCACGGCGCCGGAAACGCCTATCACGCGGCCGTGGATTAGCGGCAGCACCAGACTCAGATAGTCGTACTTTATGTCGAAATCATACGCTTCCGAATGCATCGTGGTCAATTCGATATTTTTAAGATAGGCGAGTCCGGCCGGATTGAAAAACACGGCCGAAGCGTCGTCGGCTACCGCAGTACCGGCGTTGCCCATTCCGAGCTGGCGCGCGCCGACGCCCTGTTTCAGGAAGAAATCAGGGTTCGAGTAAGCGTGAGCGAGCGAAAGCAGCCCCGACGCTATGAAGGCGCACGCGAACGCGGCTGCGAAAAGCCATGGCGCGATCCTGACGCGATATCTTTTTGCCTTCTTCATCTTTTTCTGGTATAAAATCGCCATATTTACCTCGTTTCTACTACAATCTATTACAAATACAAATTACTAAAAATTTTAAAAAAATCGATAACGATATTGTATTGCGCAGCGTTAATTGATGTTTTAACTCAATTCAGATTTCGTTCGTGCATAACGATCATTTTTCCGCGCGCGACGAACTCGTCAGAGCCTATATCGGCATGAATTTTATAAAGATAAACGCCGTTTGCGAGGCGGTTGCCGGATTCATCCAGGCCGTCCCAGTATTGCTGGTTGAGACCCTTCATGCTGCTGGCCATGTCCAGCGTTCTGATAAGGCGGCCGGACATCGAATATATTTTGATGACGACCTCGCCGATCGTCTGCTCGGTATCGATGGAATAATTAAAATAGGTGCCGGGAGGATTGGTTATATAATTGAACGGGTTCGGTGAATTGACGATATTGCGCAGCAGGCTTTTAGGCCTGGAGGCGGAACCCGTGCCGAACGACCAGATGAAGTCGTTCTCGCCGATGCCGTCGAAACCGCCCATGACGTTTCCGACCATTGCGTTACCCGTCTTGTCTTTAGCCGTGCCGGCCACTCTTACGGTATAAGTGCGGCTCGCCGCCAGCGGCTTCGAGGGCGTGAATTTGACTCTAGAAACGGTACCTGTCGCGGAATCAAAATTTAAAAACGAAAGCACGCCGGCGACGAGTTCCTGCTCGCCGAGAACGGTAATCGCGTTCTGGAGCGTCGCGGCATTCATCATTTTCGAAAATTCCATGATTATGTCGGTGTTGACCGCGGCCGTAGTCGAATTGGCGGTAGGCGTGGTGGCGATAAGTTTCACTAGCGTTCCCTTATAAAAAATATCGTAGTTATTCGAATATTTGCGGGCCCATGCCACATGTACGTTCTGATTGTGCGTCATTATCTTCGGATATTCGGACGATTCCGAAAAACCGAACGAAGCGTAGCCGGTCAATATCACGGTCGCGGTAAAGGTCTTGCCCTGATCGGGCGAGCTCGAATAATAGATCTCTTTTTTTTCGCCGTCGGCGGCGTCTTCCCAGGCGACGTAGATCGTCTTATCGTCGCAGGTGACGCTGGGGTTCATCGAATCGTAAATGTCTTTTTTCGAAAGGCGTTTGTTGTTGACCAGCGTTTTGGTGGTTATAAGATTATGCTCGAGCATTTTATAATAAACTTCGAAATTATTTTCTCGCAGATCGTGCCATACGATCGAAAGGCCGGTCTGGTTAGCCCAGAGGCGGGGGCGTTCGGAGGGGAATCCGTCATTGTCTGAAATCGGGATCTCGGCCGAAAAGGTGTTGCCCATATCGTTACTTTTCTTGAAATATATTTCGTTGACGCCGTTTCGCAGATCGTTCCAGGCGATATATATCCAGTCTTTGTAGCAGTGTATGTCGGGGCGCGTCGATTCCCAGCCGTCGGTCGGGGTGACCTGATTGTCGTAACCGAAATCAACCGTTCCGCTATTGGTGTAGCTTATCATTCTGACGAAAGTTTCGAAATTGCCGCCGCGGCGGTCCTGCCATGTCACGTACACCCTGCCGGATTCGCCGTAGAACTTCGCGGATGCGCGCGGGTGCTGCGACTGCATGCCGTCTTCGGCGGTAAGTCTCTGTTCCTGCGCCCAGGTGCGGCCGTTGTCGGTCGAGCGAGTAAAATAAATCTCGAATATCCCGCTTCTGTTGTCCTGCCAGAATACCCAGAGATCGCCATAGCGGTCGGAAGCCATGGACGGGTAATTCGATTTCTTACCGTCTTTATAGGAAAGCTGGGTGAGAGGCTTCTGCGATACGACCATCGCGCCGGATTCATCTACCTGAGCGTAGTATATGTCGTCTTCATTATCGTCCCAGACCAGATGAACGTTGCCTTTCATGTCGGTCCATCCTTCAGGATGATACGCGTTTATGGCCTTATAGGACACCGCCAGATCCGAGCTCCAACCCGGCGGGTAGGCCTTTGTTTGAACGTTCAGCTGCGTTTCAGCCCGCGCCGTCCCGAAGCCGGCGAATAACAGCGCGGCGATAACCAGCGCGACCGCGAGGTATTTTATATTATCTGAAAACACCCGTTCTTCATAACTTTTATGGCTTAAAGCGTTCATTTGTATCTCCTTTATTATTAGAGCGAAAATTAATTTTTAACCTCAAATACAACGATTCTAATTTTAATTTCATTTATACATTTCGGCAAAAAGTTGTCAAATTTTATAATTTATTCTTCGCTGTTTTTAATTTAAAGGATTTTAAATTAAACTTGATTAATAAAGTCAAATTTAAAATCAAATTTTAATTGACAAAACGTTTTTTTTTTGATAGAATTGTATGATTTTTTATTGTATTGAATAGAGA
This sequence comes from Candidatus Wallbacteria bacterium GWC2_49_35, assembly GCA_001791795.1. GTDB lineage: Bacteria > Muiribacteriota > UBA9980 > UBA9980 > UBA9980 > UBA9980. The sequence continues at coordinate 730 of MGFH01000136.1, read as the reverse complement.
AGGGGTTAAATCATGCCCACCGGCATCGATAATATCATCGACGAAGAATCCGAAGTACAGCGCCAGATGTCTCAAACTTATGCGCTGGCATTCTCGGGTAAGGTAGATAAAATAAAAAAAGCATATATGGGCCTTTCGGCCAATCCGGCCTCCGGCGAATTCGCCGCCGAGGTCGAGAACTGTTATCAAGATATTATGGGCAGCGGCGGCTCGTTCGGCTTTCACGATATCACCGAATACGCTTCGCTGGTGCTCAATGTTTTCAAGGTAATTAAAAATAATAAAATGGCCTTTAACTCCAGGGTGCTCGAGCTTATCTGGCAGTCGGTAAAATATCTCGAAATAATTTCCGCGCAGCTCAAACGGGGCAAGGTCGCCCTCGACATATCCAACGCTACCGTCATCAAACTCAAGACATTCGAAACCGACCTCGTTCACTATACTACCGAGTCTGAAAAAAAGAAGATACTGCTCGTAGACGACGATCCCGATATTTTAAGACTTGTGGAGGTCGTTTTAAAGCGGTCGGGCTTTAACGTGGTCACCGCCAAAAACGGCCCCGACGCGCTCAGTTACCTTCAGACCGACATGCCGTCGATGATACTGCTCGACGTCGCCATGCCCGGCATGAACGGGTTCGAGGTGCTCAGCCAGTTAAGATCCCTTGAAAATCTCAAGGCCGTTCCGGTCATGATGCTGACCGCCCGGAGCCAGAAAGAAGAAATTATAA
>MGFH01000135.1 GCA_001791795.1 Candidatus Wallbacteria bacterium GWC2_49_35 | reverse complement strand
TGAACATGATATTAGACGACGGCGGCGATCTCACGCTGCACATTCACAACAAATATCCCGAACTGCTCAAAGGCATCTACGGCCTTTCCGAAGAAACCACCACCGGCGTTCACCGCCTCTATCAGATGCTCGAACGCAAAGAACTTAAAGTTCCCGCGTTCAACGTCAACGATTCAGTGACGAAATCGAAATTCGACAACCTTTACGGCTGCCGCGAATCGCTCGCCGACGGCATCAAGCGCGCCACCGACGTAATGGTCGCCGGAAAAGTGGTCGTAGTATGCGGCTATGGCGACGTAGGCAAGGGCTGCGCCCAGTCGATGCGCGGTTTCGGCGCCAGAGTGCTCATCACCGAGATCGATCCGATAATAGCGCTCCAGGCCGCCATGGAAGGCTACCAGGTAGTAACGCTCGACGAGGCCGCTTCGATCGGCGACATATTCGTAACGGCCACCGGTTGCTGCGACATTATCACGGGCGAGCACATGAAGAAAATGAAAGATCAGGCAATACTTTGCAATATCGGCCATTTCGATTCGGAGATCGAGGTAGCCTGGCTCGAAAAGCAGAAAAACATAAAAGAGCTCAACATCAAACCTCAGGTAGATAAATTCATATTCCCCGACGGCCGCGAACTTATACTTCTCGCCCGCGGCAGGCTGGTCAACCTCGGCTGCGCCCACGGCCATCCGTCGTTCGTAATGAGCTCTTCGTTCACCAACCAGACGCTCGCTCAGATCACGCTGTTCACCGAACGCGGCAAATGGCCCGTAGGCGTTTACGTACTTCCTAAAAAACTCGACGAGGAAGTAGCGAGACTGCACATCGGCAAACTCGGCGTTAAACTCACGAAACTGACGCAGAAGCAGGCCGACTATCTCGGCATTAAAGTCGAAGGCCCGTACAAGCCCGAAAATTACAGGTACTAATAAACATAAGCCGGAAAGGCTTTAAACGCCACGCTTACGCGGCGGGAGGACCCGCCGCGTAAACCGATAAAATAAATACAGGCGCGAGGCTGATATGACAGGTTATAACACGGTTTGCGATTTTAACTGGACCGGTTATCTTAACAGGAAAAATATCTTTCTAAAATTCAGCGCGGCCGACAAACATGACGCTATAGCCAAACTGGTCGGCATGCTGTCTACAGACGACGCGATCGCGAATAAAGAAGAATACCTCGCTTCCGTTTTCGAGCGCGAGGAGCTCGGCACGACCGGACTCGGCGACAGCGTAGCCATGCCTCACGGCAAATGCTCCGCCGTCAGCCGCATGAGCATCGCGCTGGCTAAACTCGAAAAGCCCCTCGATTTTGAATCGGTCGATAAAAAACCGGTCGACTATATTTTTTTAATAGCCTCGCCGCTCAACTCCGACACGCTTTATATCAAGGTAATGGCCTCGATAATAAGGTCTGTCAAGATCCATAAAATATGCGAAAAAATGAATGTGCTCGATTCCGCCGAAGAAATTTATGAAATGTTATTAAAAACAGTCGCGGACTGATAAGTTACCAAAAAAACAGAAAGGGCGAATGAATTGGAAAACAAGAATCTTATGTTCGGGATGCGCTCGACGGGAAAACTCCATCTGGGCCATTACGAAGGCGTTTTGAAAAACATGACGGCGTTGCAGCAAAAATTCGACTGCTTTATAGAGGTTGCCGACTGGCATTCGATCACTACCTCGCTCGATACGGCCGGCATGAAAAGCATAATATTCGAGATGATCTGCGACTGGCTTGCGGCTGGCATCGACGCTAAAAAATCGACGATCTTCATTCAATCCTGCGTACGCGAACATGCCGAACTTCACGTTCTGCTGTCCATGCTGACGCCCGTTTCATGGCTCGAAAGGGTGCCCACCTATAAAGAACAGATCCAGCAGCTCGACCTGGGCGAAAACACATCGTACGGATTCCTCGGTTATCCGATACTCCAGGCCGTCGATATCGCGCTTTACAAAGCCGCGCATGTTCCGGTGGGCCGCGACCAGCTGCCGCACCTGGAGATCACGCGCGAGATACTGCGAAAATTCAACAATTTTTTCAACAGCCCTGTTTTCGTTGAGCCGCAGGCGGTTCTAACGGAAATGCCTATGCTTCTGGGAACCGACAACCGCAAAATGAGCAAAAGCTACGGCAATTCAATATATCTGTCCGAGACGGCCGAAGACACGGCTAAAAAGGTTCTTCAGATGATAACCGACCCGAACCGCATCAAAAAAAGCGATCCTGGCAATCCCGATATATGCAACGTTTATTCGTATCATAAAATATACTCCGGCGCCCAGGTCCTCGACCGCGTCCGCGAGGAATGCCCGAAGGCCTCGATCGGCTGCGTCGAATGCAAAAAAATACTCGCGGCCAATTTGAACGAAAAACTCGCAGCTCACCGCGAGAAGCGTCTGCAGTTCGTTAATAACCCGTCGATGATAGAAGACATTATCAACGACGGCAACAAGCGCGCCCGCGCGGTCGCCGCCGCTACGCTCGCGGAGGTCAACGAAAAAATGGGGTTGCGTTATTTCGGAAAATAAACGGCAGGCCGAACCTCCGATATATCCGATATAAAAAATAGCGCCGAATTAAATAAAGACGAAAATATAAAATCAAAAAAGCTTCACGCCGGGGAAGGGCATGAAGCTTTTTTGTTAAGGGTTTTGATGATTAATAAAGATAAATGTTTAATTAAAAAATAGATGAAATAAAATTATATTAATTGATCAACCCTATGGAAATAATAATATTAATGTGACTTGCCTAGCTCCCCCATTTGAATAATTTAGAGAGAGCCTTTTTAGTTTTATCTATGTCGTTTTTAATGTTTTCTCCGATTTTAGCGACTACTTCCTTGCCCTTGTCGTAAACTTTTTCGACTACTTTCTGAACGGGCTTGAGAGCGTCGCCGAAATTGACGTTGATATCGAAACCAACCTGGCCGCCTATGCCCAGATATGCGCCCAGATTGACCTTAGCGCTGACGCCGCTCCAGGAGAGCTTGCCTTTGGCCTCGAAGTGAGCCCCGAGCCCCGCGCCGACGGTGCCGTTAACCGCGCCGGTGACGGAGGTATTGCCGTGTGAAATGGTGCCGCCGATCTGACCCTTGGCGCGTACGCCCACGAAAGCGTCGCCTGATAATGTGGCGGTGAGGCCTTCTTTGCCCACGCCGACGTTCGCGTCAGCGTTCGCACCGACGCCCGCGGATACTTCGCCGCCCGCGAAAGCGCGGCCGCCCATCTGGCCGACCTGTATGCCTGTAGATACTTCGCCGCGAGCGCGCGAACCCGCGAATAACGAGCCCTGAAGGCCGGCCGCGAGCTGGCCGTTGCGGATGCCGACGTAAGAGGCGCCTTTGGCCTCGGCGCCGATGAGCAGGACGTCGCCCTTGGCGCCCGTGGTAATGGTCGCGCCGCCGAGCCTGAATTTGGACTCGGTGCCGGCTTTTATTTGCGGTCCGATGGTTTTGCCGATCTCGTTCCTGTAAAGATCGATGCTTATGTTGGGATTACGCCACGGCTGGTTCTTTTTAGCCGTCTCGGCGACCTTTTTCTTTTCTTCTTCGATGCGTTTCTGTATTTCGTCGGGTGTAGGCGCTTTTACCTTGCCGGTCGGATAGGCGGTTATGACGGAGCCTCGGTATTTGTCGTCGTTATCGACGACGACCTTTATTTCCTGGCCGTCGACCGTGCGGGTATAGAGCATTCTGTGCTGTGACTGGCCGCCGCCCTTTTCGCGAACCTGTTCTTCGGCGTTGCCTGATTTTATTGTTTCGAGTATGAAGTCGCGGACGGCCTGGTCCTGGTTTTTAAGGCCGAACGCCTCTTTGATCTCGCGGGCGTGGCAGGTTCCGTCGGGACGGTCGTAGGCGATATGCGTCCAGCCGAACTTGGTGCTGCCCTGGTTGAGTTTTACGTCGCTGAATTCGCTGTTTTGAGCCTTGGCAAGAACGTTTTGCGAAATCGAAGGGTCGTCTTTGGTGTTGAGGAAATTAGAGGTGTAGGCCTTCGATATCGAATCGGCGCCTGATGTAGCGGGCGCTTCGCCGTAACTCCACGACCTGTTTAAAAGTTTGTTGTCTTCGTATTTATCCTGCCAGAGTTTTATGCCGGAATTTGCTTTCATTTCGAAATCGGGCGGCAGGATCTTTTTTGAAATATCTGAGCTTGTTGAATAAGTCAGATAAGACTTGGTTTCGGGTTTGAGTTCTTCTTTAAATTTTTCAAAAATGGATTTAAACTGCGCCGAGTTGGGATCGGCGTCTTTGAGTTTGGATACAAGATCCTGCGGCTGACCTCCGCCGCCTGAACCCTGCGCCTTGTCGCCGTTTTTCGCGCCCGCGGCGGGAATTTCGATGGCTGGAATCGGCGAAGCTTCGATGGTTTTATTGACCACGGCGTTGGAGGGGGCCGCCTCGCCCGGCATTCCGCCGGAGGCGTTATTGCCCGACTGGGTGAGCGTTTCGGCGATGTCGACGAAACTGTCGTCGTACAATTTTTCGAGAATTTCGAGTTTTTTATTTAAAAGCTGGATCTCGGAGCTTATTTTGTTGGCGCTTGACGAACCCGGTGAAGACGGTAATTTTGAATCTATTATATTTTTAAGCTCGAGAGGGTCGATTATATCGAGCGTCATCGGCTCTTTGGCGAGAATTTTTTTGATCTGCTCGTCGGAAAGCCCTTCGAAGCCGGAGCTGGAGACCGATTTTCCGGACGGGCCTGACGAGAAGGAATCGACGATCTTAGATGCGATGAAACCGGCGCCGTCGAAGAACAATTTGACCGGAACCAGCGGCCAGAGGAAAGGGTTGGCGCACGCCGAGGCCGCTGATGAAAAAATTATGGCGAAAGTCAGAACCGCTATGAGCGGGAGTTTTATATTAAACTTTTGTTGTTGTTTTGACATAATACGATACACCCCTTTCGGGTATGAAAACTCAATATAACCAAGATAAGGGCCTTAAAAACCATGCCCATGCTATTTATTTTTTAATTTATACCCGGGCGGGTTATGAAGGAACGCCCGGCAGTTATAAGACAGCCTGATAAAAAAAGTTCCGCTAATTTAATTATAATAAATATAAGCCCGCTTGTCAAATTATAATTTTACCGCCTCAGTATCCCGGCTAAAATGGTCTGAATTCATTTAGTGTTCCCGGCATTACCTGGCTCCGTTTTTCTTCTGGTTATATTATATCTAAATGTATTGACATGAGTCTGTATATATGATAAAATTCGTGCGATGAACAGGAAAAACATGCGTTTTTCCGGGCCGCCCGTTTTTTTTCACTGTATATGCGGCCATTGCGGCCTGTTTTATTGATTTAACCGTTTAACCAAAATAGTAACCCGAAACAAACCGATGTTATCATACCTGTTTTTTCTTGCGTTAAAAATAGCGCTTTATTCAATCGCGGCAATCGCCATCGGTGCCGTTATACTCACCCTTATTCCGGTCGAGTTTCGTCTCAGAATGCAGAATACCGACGACGAAAGCGATACGCTATTTTTTCGCGTGAGCTGGCTTTTTTCCGGCCTCGTTTTTGCCGTTACCGCCGATATAAGCGGCGCGTACGAATATCGTTTGACGGTTTTAGGCCGTAATTTAATCAAAAAAAGGGATATTTTCTATGATGAAGAAGATCTATAAATATTTTCGCCTCTTTTTAACTTACAGGGGCACGGCGCTCGACGTTATAAGTTTGCTCTGGCGTTTCGCGCTTAAGTCGCTCGCCTCTTTTTCTTTTCACAAGCTGAACGTCAACGCCAATATCGGCATGGACAAACCGGAAAATTTAGGCTATACAATAGGAGCCGTAGAGGCGGTCAAGGCTTTTTTCAAAAATAAAAAGGTCCTGGTCAAGATCAGACCGGATTACGGCAATGAGAATTTTCTTTACGGTGAAATGGACGTGGCTTTCAGGTTCCACATCCATAAATTCATAAAAAACATGATGATGCTCGCCTATGAGGCTTTGTGGAAAAAAAACCTGAGAAAAACGCTGTGGCGCGAGATAAAAAAACTCGGCTCCAGGTATATTTTTAATAAATAGGCGGCCGCGAACCCGTGCCTTAATCGTGAACGGGGCTGTGAATATAACCACTTTCACCTGCGTTTAATTTTGAACTAAAGAACGAGCTTATAACAGTTGGGAGATGTCAGCGAATGAGCAATAAGTCACTTGGCGAAAAATCATTTTACCGGAGCTCCGGTTTTAAATATCTGAAGACCATATCGTTTTGTCTGAGCGTTTTAATATTTTTACTTGCCGGCTTTTCGACGGCTTTCGCAGTCGCCCCTCCGCTGGACCCGAACCAGAGGATCCCGCGCCACATCCTCGATAATATGCCGCCCCAATCGGGCAACGGCCGGATGATAACCCCGCTCGTTCCTGAAGTTTCCTATGGCCCGCTGCGCGCGATGGGCGATGGCGTCGGCGGCATGACGCTCCAGAATTACGTCAAAACCAATACCAACATCAATCTGATCGTCGTGCTTGTCGAGTTCAGCGACGTGAAGATGGGCGTGGACGGGCGCACCACGATAACCAATATGGTCAACAGCCTCGCCGCTTATTTCCGCGAGCAGTCGCGCAACACCATCACCATCACTCCCACCGTCACCGCTACGACATATTCGTTAGCTGCTACCATGGCTTCTTATGGTGCCACCGACAACGTCGGCCAGCTCTGCCGCGACACGGTCGCGATCGCCGATCCCGACGTCAATTTCGCCAACTATCAGTGTATGATGGTCGCGCACGCCGGCTTCGGCGACGAGACGTCCGGTATAACCCCTGACGGCGGCGACGATATATGGAGCATGTACTGGTACCGCTCCAGCGGCAGCGGCAATCTGATATCGACCTCCGACGGCGTCGGCATCAACGGCGTCACGGTAGTGCCTGAAAAAGAGCACGGCACAACTCAGGCCCTCGGCACCATATGCCACGAGTTCGGCCATCAGTTCGGGTTGCCCGATCTCTACGACACGACCTACAACACCGAAGGCGGCATGGGCTTCTGGTCGCTTATGGCCACGGGCAATTACAACGGCAGCCCCAAAGGCTCGAAACCGGCCTTCATAGACCCGATATGCCGAAAAATGCTCGGCTGGCTCGATCTGGTGAACATCACCGAAAACCAGCAAAATTATGCCTTCGAGTTCGGCAAGACCTACCGGCTCGAAAAGGGCGGGGCGGCATCCGGAACCGATTATTACTTCGTTGAAAAACGCGCTAAAGCCACCGGCACATGGGACGAAGGCCTTCCGGGCGAAGGTCTGGTTATATTCCACGTGAACGGCGCGAAAGAAACTACCAACAACCCGAATGACGCAACGCCGCGCCTCATTGAGCTGAAAGTGGCTTCCGGCGGCGATCACCTCACTTCCGGCCCGCCGCGCTCGAGCATAAGGGGCCTTTCAACCGATCCATATTCTACCGTTTCTAATAATAACTTTCATAACATGTCGACGCCTTCGTCGAAAACATGGGACAGCCAGAATTCTTTCGTGGGCATGCGTGAAATAATTAAAACCGGCACCGGCTCCACGCTCGACATAAGGGCGGCGGCTCTTTTTGTGAAACCCAGCTTTCTGGCCGTGCTCGGAAACAATCAGTCGGCTGCGGCGAACACGCAGTTCGCCACGGCGCTGAGGGTCAATCTCGCGGAATCTTCGGGCGCTATCGGGGCTACCGCGGTCACTTTTGCGGTCACTTCCGGAACGGCCTCGATCAACGGTCTTCCTAACGTTAATACCGACGCGAACGGCAACGCCCAGGTCACAATCACCGCCGGCGCCACGGCGGGGCCGGTCGTAATAACGGCCATCACCAATGCTCCCGGCTGGGCGACCCCGCTGACCGCCGTGTTCAACCTGACCGTCACCTCTGGCGGTGCGGGTTCGGGCCCGACGCTGCTTTCATCCTCCTGGCAGGATGTCAACACTAACGGCGTCGCCGATGCCGGCGATAAGATCAACCTGACTTTCGACGCGGCCATAAGCCTTTCGGGGGTTGCGTCGGCCGATTTCACGCTTCCGGTCACCGGCGACAGCCTCGGCGCGTCGCCCGCTTTCGCCGCCGGCTCTCTCGCCACGCAGCTGTCGATAACCCTGGGCTCTTCATGCGTAATCAAAGCGTCCGGAGTTTTCAGCGCGTCGGCCGTTTCGGCCGGTTCGCCCTCCGGTATAAATATTTCGGCAGCGATGACCCCGGGTCACATAACCGGCACCGGCGGCGACGCACGGCCCGCCGCCTCGCCCGTCGATATCGCTGCGCCCTCCGGGTCGGGTCCGCAGATCGTAGCCGCCACGCTCAACGACGTCAACGCCAACTCGGTCGCCGACGCCGGCGATAAGATCGCCGTCGTCTTCGACAAAAATATTATCATATCCGGAGTCACTGCCGCCGATTTTTCGCTTCCGGTCGCCGGCGACAGTTTCGGCACGTCGTCCGCGTTCGCATCCGACGCCGACCCTCTCAAAATTCTTATAACTCTTGGCTCTTCGCCCAGGATAACGGCTCCAGGCACTTTCAACGCCACGCTTCTTTCGGCCGGCTCGCCGTCCGGCATAAACATTTCGTCTTCCATAACTGCCGGCCACATCACCGACGGCGCAGGCAATAACGCAACGCCTTCCGCGGCCGCGGCCGATATCACGCTCACGACGGAGATCGGCGACGTTTCGACGTCCAAATCTTATTTTACTCTCAAAAACACAGGCGATCAGCCGTTCATAGCCAACGGCCTCGGCGGCGCCATATTCGAGGCGACCATACTCGACGACAACGGAAACGCCATTCCCGCCTGCGACGTCTTCATAACTTCCGACAGAAACCAGTACGCTAACATCGACACTTTCACGCCCGCCTCGCCTTCTAAAACCGAGGCCACCGGCAAGATAAGTTTTACCGTTAAAACCGTCCAGGCGGGCATTAGAACCATCACTATCGAAGCGCAGAAAACCGGCTACGCCAGAAAAGCCATCGGCTCGCCCATGCAGGTCGAATATAAGGCCGGCGCCGTATCGCCCTCGCTTTCGACGCTTTCCGCCACCCGCACGCTCGTTCAGGCCGACGGCGCCGACAGCTCCGAGATCACGGTCACGCTCCGCGACTCGAACAACAATCCGGCCGCTCAGAAGCTGGTCACTATCAACCCGAATCCGTCAGCCGGTATCACCGTTTCGCCCGTAACTTCGACGACCGATGCGGGCGGCAACGCCAAATTTACCGTCAAATCGACTCAGCCGGCCAACAATGTCGTAATAACCGCCATAGCCGAAGGAAGCATTACCATAACCCAGACCGTAACGCTTAATTTTATGTCTCAGACAGTGAGCATCGCCAACTCGAAAGTGGAAGAGTCCATGCCCGGCTCCGCATACATAGCCAACGGCCAGGTGGCGGCTCAGCTTATAATTACAGTAAAGAACGCCACGAATATGCCCATCGCGGGAGTTACTCCGCAGGTGAGCGTTTCAGGCACTAATAATGTCGTGAAGAACGCCGAAGGCCAGCAGATACCGCCGGCCGGGGTCAAACCGACCGACGCCGAAGGTAAAACATATTTCCAGGTGACCTCCATCAGCGCGGAACAAAAGACCGTCACGGTAAAGGTCGACGGAATATCGCTAAATCAGCAGCCGGTCCTTAATTTTACCGCCGGCCCCTACGATTCGCTCATTTATTCTTCCGGCAACACTCAGGTCGGCGCGATAACGACGAAACTGCCTCGCCCGCTCAAGGTGCAGGTTTTAGACGCCAAAAACAACCGTGTTTCAGGCGCCACCGTTAAATTCAGCATAGTGCAGCAGCCTTCCGGTGCCGTCGGCCCGAAAGCCGCGAAGCTTTCGGCCGCACAGATGGTCAGCGACAGCAGCGGCTATGCCTATACCGACATCACGCTCGGCTCGCTTGTCGGTCTTTACAAGGTGAACGCCGAACTGATCGGAGCGAAAGGTTCGCCCGTGGTTTTCAACCTCGAGGCGCAGAGCGGCCCGCCCTCCTCGCTCGTCATAGATTCGGGAAATAACCAGAACGGCGCGATAAATATGCCGCTGAACCAGCCGATCGTCGTGAAAGTTTTCGATGCGTCAGGCAACCCCAGCCCCGGAGTGATAGTTCATTTCAGGCAGAGCGCTAAACCGCTCGAAGCCTCCGATTGTCTTCTGACCCAGGCGGATGTTCCGACCGACGATCTCGGCTCCGCGCGCGCGCTCGTTTCGAGGCTCGGCGATAAGATCGGCGTTTATAAGATCACAGCCTCCATAACCACGCCTGCTGTTTCGGTCGATTTCAACCTGACGGCCGTCGCAGGCAATCCTTCCGTTATGCAGATCGTTTCAGGCTCGCCGCAGAGCGTGACCGTGAACACCGCGGCGGCCCAGCCGCTGAAGGTGGTCGTTAAAGACGAATCGGGCAACAATGTTTCGAGTCCCGTCCCGGGCTGCACGGTCCATTTCTTCATCTATAAAGGCTCGGGCGCCATCAGTGCCGAATCGGTGCAGACCAATGCCGCCGGCGAGGCCTCGGTCAATTATACGGCCGGAAAAATTATCGGTCAGGAAGAGGTATGGGCAAACGTCGAAGGAAATTACGCCGTGACCCCCGCGCGCTTTATTATTAACGCCACGGCCGCGCCTCCCGTCAGCCTAATTAACGGCAATTATTACGCCGCGGCATACGGCAGGGTCGGCGAAACGCTTCAGCTGCCCTTCAGCGTGCGCGTCGTCGATACTTACGGCAATCCAGTTTCCGGTTACGCGGTGACCTTCGCCGTTTCAACGACCGCCGCCACCGCCGGCGCGACCGGCCAGGCGATAGCGATGGTCGATCCTTCCGATCTGAAATCCAACTATGAAGGCCTTATCAGCTGCTACGCGCGTCTGGGAAACAAGTCCGGCACTTATGAAGTGAGCGCGACGGCGGCCGGCCTCGCCGGAAGCCCCTTCAGATTCGAAGCTGCGGCCACTTCGGGAAACGTGAGCCCGCAGAACACTGTTTTTGCCATAACCAGCCCCAACGGAGTGGTGGCCGACGGCGTGAGCACTATCGAAATAACGCTCGGCTGCAAGGACGAATTCAACAACCCGGTCGGCGGCGCATACGCCTATTTTTACTCCGATTCGCCTTCGGCGGTGAGTATAACTCAGCCCCCGTATCCCACCGATGCGGGCGGGATGACGCGGGCCTACGTCAGATCGAGCAGGAACGGAATTTATAAAATAAAAGCCTCGGTCAACAGCGTCAATATTTCAGGCGAAGCTGCGGCGGGCTTTTCGAGCGGCCCGTTCTCGGCGTCCGCTTCGCAGTATTACATTTATCAGCCGCCGGCGAGGGTTCTGGCCAATAACAGCGATTTTTACACGGTAAGAGTGGAGGCGCGCGACGCGGGCGGCAACCCCATAGCCGGCGTCTCGCCTGCGAGGCTTTCTATAAGCAACGGCGATCCGCTCAATACGACGATAATCAATCCCGCCGACGATTCTGACACTTTTGGCGTTCTTGTTTTCAAGGCCCGCGCATCCCAGCAGGGTGTTAAAACTATAGAGGTCTATCTCGACGGCGCGCGCCTGCAGACATCCGAGCGCCGAACCTATCTGGAACTCGCTTTCGTGACCAATCCGCTCGACGCGGACAGATCGGTTGCCGAAGTGGACGGAACGGCCATCGCGGCCGCCGATGGAAATTCCGAGATCAGGCTCAAAATTTTCGTGCGCGACGCGGCAAACGGGCCGATAAGCGGGCTCGGATTCCAGTCGTTCGGGTTCAAAGCTAAAAACATGAAAAACGCAGCGTACGAAACCCTCGATATAAGCCCGCAGTCAACCTTCTACAGCTCGGGCGACTATTCTTATAATTTCAGTCTTAAAACAACGAAGGCCGCGATGTTCGAGATATCGGTTACGGTCGTCTCAGATCAGTCCAGCTATGCTCTTGCGTCGAAACCGGCCGTCACCTTCAATCCCGGCCCGGCCTCACAGATGATCAACTTAAACGGCGCCGACATTTATTCGAAGGTAGCCGAAAGGTCGCTCTCTCTTTTAAATATAACGGTCGTCGACGCGTACAATAACCCCGTAAATTCAGCGGCCGTAGATTTTTCGATGGTCAGCGCCCCCGAGGGCGCGCAGCAGATGGCTGTGGAAAAAACATCGACCGTTTATACCGACGATAACGGTCTGGCAACGACCGGCGTCACTCTCGGAACCCGGACAGGCCTTTACATTTTCAAAGCCGAGTCGTTCGGGCTGAACGGCTCGCCCGTATATTTCAGCGCCTACGCGACGCCCGGCACCGCGGCGCGCTACGAGCTGCGTAATGTTCCGGTCGAAGTGACGCAGGCCCAGCCGATCAAGCAGATAGAGGTGGCCGTTTACGATTTTTACGATAATCTCAAATACGACTGCTCCGACGCTATTTATCTTTCGTCGTCCGACCAGAGCGCGGTCCTGCCCTACGGCGCGATAAGCACGCCCTATATTTTCAGCCCGTCCGACAACGGCCGCAAGGTATTCAACGAGGGAATATTATTTTTAAGCGTAAGCGCGGCCGCCACGCTCAGCGTCAAAAAGGTCACGGCCGTAAGCCCGCTGGAAGCTACTTCCGCGCCGATACAGGTCAGTAAAATGCAGCAGAGCCAGACGTCGAATTTCTTCACGGGCACGTTTTTCGTGCCAGGTTCTTCGAACCACCTGCTGATAATGGTAAAGTCGAAGTCGGACCTTGTTTCCCCTCCCGAGGTGAACGTTTCGTTCGACGGCGGGGCGCCCTCGGCTTATGCGATGTCGAACACGTCGAAGGCCCGCGTTTATTACAAGGTGGTCGAGGCGAAAACCAAACCGCTGAAGGCGGACGTGAAGGTCTTCGGCCAGTCGGCCGGTTCGGGCGATTATTTATTTTCAGAGGAAACTTTTAATTACTGATATCGGCCTGCTTTTCTCAACGGGCGGCCAATAAAAAGCGAGGTAGGATGCATATGGCAAATTTTAAAGATCGTTATATTTCAAGGTATTTTTCGTTTCGCGTGAAGTCTTTCGCCGCGGCGCTGCTGATATCGGCCCTGGCGTTTTCCGGCATGGCCTGCGGGGGAGGCGGCGGCGGCGGTTCCGTCGTCGCGCCCGTCGTGACCAATTCAGCTTCGGCCAATCTCGATGGCGGCCTCAGCGCACTCAACGCGACGACGCCTGATTACGCCACGGCGAAATCGCAGCTTAACCAGGTTATCGCGGCCTCCGACGCGACGAGCGAGCAGAAGGCTACGGCTTATTCGGGTCTGGGCTGGGCCGGAATAAAAAGCGCCGCTGGCGTAGCCGATATTGACCAGGCTATAACGGATTTTTCGAATGCGATAAACACGCAGTCACAGCAGGGACAGATCCTGACCGCGGTCAACCAGGCCTATGTGGGCCGGGCGGTATCGCAGATCATAAAGGAAAGTGCCGCGCTGACCTCGGCGATCAACGACCTCAACAGCGCAGGCTACTCAGGAATCGACGCGCAGTACGCCGACGGCGCGATAAAAACGGGGATCACCACTCCGCAGGTGCGCGGCTACAAGGCTTTTTTACACCTGATAAGAAATGAAAGCGTCGACGGGCAGCTGTTCACCGACAATTATAACAAGCTCAAATCGACCGCTTCCGGCGACAAGAACGCCCAGCTCATGCTGAACGCCCTTGATATGATGTTAAAGGAAAACTAGGATGCCCGATATATTCAAAAAAAATAATATTACGCGCCCGCGAATTTTCATGCTGCCGGCTTTTATGACAATCGCCGCGTTCTTATGCTTTTTTACAGCTCCGGCCGGCGCGGCCCCCGCGGAGGACGCAAGGGCCGATTCGCTGCTCGACGCGAAAGAGGCGTCGAAATTCCCGGCGATCAAAAAGATGATCGAGAACTGGCGATATTCGGACGCTTTTTCCGCTATAACCGAAAAACTCAACTCCAAGGACGCCCTGAGCGACGGCGATAAACTATCACTTTACATAAACCTTTCGGTCGTGCTCAAAATGCTCGGAAAGCCCGCGGATGCCCTGGTCAATATCAAACGCGCCCGCGAAATAGATTCTTCGTCCGAAGTCTGCCTTTATTATCTCGCGCTGCTGAGTCTTTCCACTTCCGATATCGATTCCGCCCGTTCCTACGCTTCTCTTTTAAAAGAAACCGCCCCGAAAAATCCCTGGGCGTATCTTATAAACGCGTCCATATTCGCGTTCGAAGGCCGTGCCAAAAAAGCGTACGACGAAATAAAGAAATCGGTCAGGTACGAGCGCGACCTGTTCGAGGCGCGCGCCTTCCTGTTCAGTTATTACAAGAAAAGAAAAAAATATGAAAGCGCCCGCGACGAGCTGAAAAAACTTATGAAATTAAGCCCGAATTTCGAGATGGCGCCATTTTTTAACTCGGCCGGTTTCGCGGACAGAAAAAGCGCCGTGGCCAAGGTTAAATCCGAAATATTATACGAATACGGCAATCTCATGTATAATTATTTCAAGAACCCCAAAACTGCGCTCAAGTATTATAAACAGTCTGAAAAGCTCAACGCCTCCCACATCAAGACCAAGATAGGAATGGCTCAATGCTACGCGCTTTTCAAGCAGAACGACCAGGCCGCCGAACTTCTTTCGGAAGCGGTGAAACTCAACCCCGAAGACAGGATAGCCTCCGGGTTTTACGATAAACTGTCCGTTGCCGACAGCGCGGAAGCCTTCGTGAACCTTAACATCAATACTTTGAAGGCCGTGGCGATGTCTACGAAATTCGCGTTCTGCCCCGGGTGCGGCATGGCCAACGGGTTAAAGGCGAAAAGATGCTCCAACTGCAATAAAAGCATGAGTCCGCCCCGTGAAACCGCAAAAAAAACTTCGGCCGCCGAAGAAATAGAAAAAAAGACCGAAAGCATCGTCAATCCTGAGGAATTCAGCCAGAGCGACGAGATCGAGCAGAAGTACGACCGCCGCCTGGAAGACGGCATAAAAAACCTCGAGACGGGCGAATTTGAAAAGGCGGAGCAGAACTTCAAGGACATGATCCTTTTGATGCCCGATTCGCCCGAAGGCTACAATATGCTCGGAGCGACCTATCTTGCCACCGGTGAATACGACGTGGCCATAAGCAATTTCAAACACGCCATCGCGCTTAATTCCGATTTCGCCGAAGGCTATTTCAGCCTCGGAAAGGCTTACGAATTGAAGGACGATCCGAAAAAAGCCGCGTCCATGTACGAAAAAGCCCTGAAAATAGATTCCGAATACGAAGAGGCGTCCGGCGCGCTCGAAAAACTGAAACGCCGTCCGCGTTGATTTTAACTGCGTGCGCGGCCCGTTTTTATAATTCTTTTATTTAATCAATTGCATTTTTGACCGGTTTCGTGATATAATTTATTGACCAGCCGAACTGATTATTAATTTTATTTAATAAATTAAATAATTAAAACCAAGGAGATAGTTAAATGACTGAAAATTTCGCTGAATTATTTGAACAATCGTCGGTAACCAAACAGAAAATACATTACGGCATGAAAGTGAACGCCAAAATAGTCGGCATGGACGAAAGTTCTGTTTTCGTCGATATCGGTGCGAAAACCGACGGCTACGTCGATAGAGCCGAATTGATCGACCATGAAGGCAATTTCAATTATAAGATCGGCGATTTTATCGAACTGTACATAGTCACCAACAAAGAAAGCGAATTGAAACTCAGCCGCGCGCTGTCCGGCGACGGCAGCTACAGCGTCATCAAAGACGCCTTCGAGCGCAAGATAACCGTTTCCGGCAAGGTAAAAAGCCTTAACAAAGGCGGTTTCGAAGTGGGCGTAATGGGCAAGCGCGCGTTCTGCCCGATCAGCCAGATGGACGTTAGAAAGATCGAAAACCCCGAGCAGTATGTCGGCAGCGTGTTCAATTTCAAAGTAAGTTCGTTCGAAGAAGAAAAGAAGAATATCGTCCTGACGCGCCGTCCCATTCTCGAGCAGGAGCAGAAGGAAGCCATAGATAAACTCGTCGCATCGCTCAAAGAAGTCGACGTAATAAGCGGAAAAGTTACGAAGGTCTCCGAAATAGGCGCGTTCATAGATCTTGGCAGCAACCTTGAAGGCCTCATACACATCTCCGAGCTCGCGTGGACCCGCGTGGGGCACGCTTCCGAAGTGGTAAACCCCGGCGACATAGTCACCGCCAAAGTTTTAAAGGTGGAGCACGCCGAGGGTAAAAGGTTCCCCCGCATATCGCTGAGTTTGAAGCAGCTTTCGACGCACCCGTGGGAAGCCGCCGCCAGCCGCGTTAAACAGGGCGACGTCCTGAAGGGAAAGGTCACGCGTTGTGCCGATTTCGGAGCGTTCGTCGAAATATTTCCAGGCGTCGAGGGCCTCGTGCACATCTCCGAAATAACCGGCGAAAAGCGCATCAAGAAAGTCAATGAAATCATTAATACGGGCGACATCGTCGAAGCCATTGTGCTCGCTGTCGATCTGGACAAGAAACGCATATCGCTTAGCATCAAAGGCCTTCAGGCGAAAAACGAGCCCGCCGCATCGGAACAGAAACAGGACGCGGCTTCCCCCGAACCCAGAAAGCGCAGGTCCGCCGGCGACGACGAGGACAACTGGCGCAATTACTCCAAAATTGAAGCCGCGCCGGACGAAGAAGATGAAGAGGACGAAAATCCCTTCCGCGCTCTCAAGAAAAAAATCAACTCATAATATTGATGAAATCAATATCAATGCAATAAATAAACGAGGTGCAGTATGTCGCAAAATTGTCCGCGTTGTTCGAACGCTCTTGAATTGATGGATATCGACGGTATTAAGATAGACAGGTGCGGTTCGTGCCGCGGCATTTTTCTCGATAAATACGAGCTTAACAGAATGAATGCGGCGAGCGAAACCGCTATCGCGTCTTTGAACGACGCTGCCGGAAGCGTCGGGGCGTCGAAAACCGCCACAGGCGCTAAAATCAAATGCGTCCGCTGCGCGGCCCTTATGGAAACGGTCAATTTTTCATACACTTCCGGGATCATGATCGATCACTGCCCCGCCTGCGACTCCGTATGGCTCGACAGCGGCGAGCTCGCAAAAATAATAGAATTCATGAAGGCGAGCGCGAAGATGAGCGAAGAGGAAAGCGCCGGATACGCCGAAACGCTCGACGAGATCAAGGCGGCGGCGAAAGAGAAGAAGGAAGGCGATTTCCGCGCCATCTCATCGAAAGGCAAAATGGGTTCGATCGTTAACTTCGTATATAAAATGATCGACAGGATAAGCGGAGAATAATTTTTAAAAAAATCTATAACGACAGGCGGTTTATGAACGCGCGGCTTATCCGCGGCGTTTATGGGACCGCCGGTCGTTTTTCAGGGACGGCTGGTTATGAAAAGGTTTAAAACATATTTTATCGCGGGCGTCTGCGCCCTTTTTTTTATTATGATACTGTTTTACCATAACCTCGCCGGCCTTTACGGCGGTTCGGGCGCGAAAGAATCCACGCTGATCTACGGTCGCGCGTACGACGCCATATCGCTCGATCCTCCCAACCAGTGGGACGGCTCGTCGTCGGGCGTCATCAACAACGTATATGAAAATCTCGTCCAGTTCAGCGAGGGCTCGTCGAGCCTCGAGGCGGTTTTAGCCCAATCATGGCGCATCTCGGCCGACCTGCTCGAATACGCCTTCGAACTGCGTAAAAACGTTTATTTCCACGACGGCACGCGTTTCGACGCGGACAGCGTGGTATTCAATTTCGAGCGCCAGATGAAAAAGGACCATCCATACAGGCTGGGCAACTGCGAATGTTTCGAAAGCAACTTCTCCCTTCTCGAATCGGTCAAAAAAACGGGAGACCACACGGTGACGTTCAGGCTGAAAAAGCCGTACACGCCCTTTCTGGAGCTTCTGGCTATGACGCCGCTCGCGATCGTCTCGCCCGCGGCCGTTAAAAAGCACGGTGCGGATTTTTATAAAAATCCATGCGGCAGCGGGCCTTTCGTATTCAAAAAATGGATCAGGGCCGATTCGATCGTTCTGGCGCGAAACGATAAATACTGGCGTGAGATGGCGAAGATCGACAGCATCATTTTCAAGACCATTCCCGACAATAAGCTTCGGCTGATGCAGCTTTACTCAGGCCTTATAAACATTATGGACGGAATAAACCCGGACGACATCGAAACCATAAAGCGCAATCCCGATATCACTCTTCTGACAGAACCTGGAATGAATATAGGCTATATAGCTATGAACACCGAAAAGCCGCCTTTCGACAAAAAAGAGGTGCGCCGCGCCGTGAATCACGCCATAAATAAAAAGGCCATAATAAACTTTTTATACCAGCAGACGGCGACGCTCGCGAAAAATCCTCTGCCGCCTAATATTTTCGGATACAACAATGAAATAAGCGGCTACAACTACGATATCGAGGAAGCCAGGCGCCTGCTTAAGCTCGCCGGCATCGAAAACGGTTTCAAGACGAAACTTTTCGTTATTCCTATCACCACGATGTCGTTTCCCGAACCCGACAAGGTCGCTGGCGCCGTTATAGCTAATTTGAAGGACGCGGGCATCGAGGTTGAAAAGTACAGCTGCGAATGGGGCGAATATCAGAAAAAGGTTATGGACGGCGATCACGAAATGGCGATGTTCGTCTGGAGCGCCGATATTCCCGATCCGGACAATTTTCTGTACGTGCTGCTGGACAAGGACAACACCGTCAAGGGTCAGGCACAGAACGTGTCGTTCTACGTGAACGACGTGCTGCACTACACTTTGATGAAGGCTCAGAGCGCGCTGGACGTCGGAGAGCGCGCCGCGCTTTACAAAAAGGCCCAGGAAATAATTCATGAAGACTCTCCATGGGTGCCGATGACGCACGCCAACCAGATGATCGCCTTCAGAAACAGCGTAAAAAATATAAAATTATCGCCGGTCACTTTCGAATGTTACAGGAACATAGAAATAACCGACGCCGGCATGTAAATGAAAAAAGATGTCATACTGTTTCACGGCGATTATGACGGCATAGCGTCGGCGGCGCTTGTCATAGGCCTTTTCAGGCCGGTGCGGTATGAGGCTATCCCGTGCGAGCCTTTCGGAGTGAACAAGATCCTCAGGCGCTTCGAAGAAATGAAGCGCGCGGGTGAAGTTTTTGAAAGGCTTTTCATCGTCGATCTGGCGCCGAACAATAAAAGCATGTCCATGACCGAAAAATTCATGGCCGCGTGCGCCGCGCAATTCTCCGCGGTCGAGCTATACGACCATCACAACGGCTGGGAAAACATCGAAATGCCGCACGGCATTGAAAAACATATCGACTCTTCCTATAAATCATGCGCCTCTCTCATTTACGCAAGCCAGACCGAAAGGTCCGGATTTTTCGATACGATAACATCCGACGCCGATATCATCGATTCGGGCGGCTATGAAGGTATATGCCCTCAGTCGGCGGCCGTGTACGGCGCGTTGAAGGCCAATCTCAGGGACGATGACATCAAAATGAAATCGCTGCAATTCATGCTTTCCGGTTATCGCGATGCCGGATACTACGAAGCGATAAAATTGCGCGCGGCGGCTTACGACGAAATACTGGCTCGCTCGCTCGAGGCTATGAGCGAAAAACTTGTGGAAGTGACCCCGCGGATCTGCTACATCGACCTTGGCTGCGGCGAATACGACATTACCGCCATAATAATGCGCTGCTACGAAAGGTATCCGTTTGTTATCGTCGAATATAAATCAGGCGGGACAGTCTTCGACGTGGTGGCCACCCGGCTTGAAGACATCGATCTGGTGAAGGTTCTGGGCTTAAAAAGCGGCGCGAGGTTTAGAGTTACGATAACAAAAAGGGACCGCGATGAGATCGTAAAGGCGATAGAGAATAGTGCATAACGCATAGTGTATAGTGCATAGTTCATATTGAAGGATTTTTGACGAATATATTTTAAAAAAGGGAAAATGATACTATGAATAAAACCACTGGCGGATTCAAATACGGGGCGCATCTTTCGCTGGGTTCGCCCGATTATATCGAAGAATTGGTAGGGCTGTGCGGGCTTTCGGCGATACAGATATTCATATCGAACCCGCGTTCGTTTAATCCCGTTTTTTCGCAAAAATCTTCGCAAAATCTGAAAGAGCTGCAAAAGCGTCACGGGAATATCGTTTTGTGCGTGCATATGCCGTACGTCGTAAATCTCGCATCGACCGACGCGAGCCTTCGCGATAAGAGCGTAGAGCATGTTATCGACTCGCTTCGGGCCTCATCTGAACTTGGCGCCCGCTATTACGTGGTCCATCCCGGGTCGGGGCCGTACGACAACCTTCTTGGCTCGCTTGAAAAGATCTTATGTGAAACTGAGGGCGCGCATACCGAACTGCTGGTCGAAAACATGGAAGGTTCGGGCAATAAACTTCTGGGCGCCAGCGGGCAGCTGACGGACTTCACGAGCCGCTTCAGCGGCAAAGCCGGCCTTTGCTGGGACACCGCTCACGCCCACGGCGCCGGAGTCGACACGCTCGCTTTATCCCCCGCGATAAAAAACGCGATAAAACTTGTCCACCTGAACGATTCAAAGGTCGAGTTCGCCTCCAATAAAGACCGCCATGACGGCTTTTTTACGGGCTTCATCGGAACCGCCGGCATCAAAAAAATCATCGAAATGTTCGGTGCGGCCATGACCTATATTATCGAACGCGAAGGCCACGAAACCATCTGCTGCGACCTCGCTTTCATTAATCAAACGCTCGGCGGCCTGAAGCCGGAAGTTAAAAAGCCGTTTAAAGCAAAGGTTATAAAAAATTAAGCGTCGCTTCAAAGACAAATAATAATTTGACAAAACATTAAAAATCATATATATTAATTTATCATAATGCATATACTAGCGTTAATAATGCGCGGTTATGCCGGAAAGGTATATAAATGCTCATAATACTTAAAAAGGGCGCCGATGAAAAGGAAGTCGCGCGGCTTCTGGAAAATATAAAGCAGAGCGGCTATACGTATGCGCGCGCGAACGAGGGCGGAGCCGATATGATCGAACTGGAGGGTGCGCCCTCTTATTTTCAGCTCGATTTTTTCAGGTCGTTCGCTCCGGTAAAAAAGGTCGTAACCAGCTTCGAATATCGCGAAAAAGTTTACCGCGCAGGCGGGAAAAAAGACACCAGCGTAACGGTCAAAGGCCGCCGGATAGGCGGCGGCAATATAGAGTTGATCGCCGGGCCATGCTCGGTCGAAAGTTATGAACAGACCGAAAGAATAGCCGAAAAACTATCGAAAATGGGTATCAGGTTTTTCAGGGGCGGCGCGTACAAACCGCGCACATCGCCGTACAGCTTTCAGGGCCTGAACGAAAACGGACTGAAGATATTGAGCCGGATCGCTAAAAAATACGACATGGTTATCGTGACGGAGCTGCTGGACGTGAGAAATATCGACGCGGTGTGCGAGCATGCCGATATCATACAGATAGGAACGCGCAACGCCAACAATTACGCGCTGCTGAAAGAAGTCGGAAAACTGAAAAAGCCGGTGCTGTTAAAACGCGGCATCAGTTCGACCATTAAAGAATTCCTGCTTTCGGCCGAATATATAATGTGCCAGGGAAATTCCGAAGTGATTTTATGCGAACGCGGCATCAGGACCTTCGAGTCGGAGGCGTACCGCACGAGCCTTGATATAACGGCGGTTTCCGTCGTAAAGGAAGTTTCGCACCTTCCGATAATCGTCGATCCGTCGCATTCGGCGGGCGCGTGGAACCTTGTTGAAAGGCTTTCTCTGGCCTCTATAGCGGCCGGCGCTGACGGTATAATGGTCGAGGTCCACGACAGGCCGCAGGAGGCGCTCTCTGATGCCGGACAGTCGCTGAAGCCTGAAAAGCTAAAGCCGCTGATCAAAAAAGCGGCCGAAGTGGCTGAATGTTTCGGTAAAACATTTATGTGCTCGGCGGCGGCCGGCGGACGTAAAGAAAATCCGTCTGAAAAACGCCGGAAAATTAAATCGAAAAAAGATTAAACGAAAAAAAATATAAAGAACGAAAGCTGGATTTTATGCCTTCATCCAACGAAGTATGCTTTCTCGAGGAAATAGCGATATCGAATATGTACGGCACCGAGCTTGAAAAAAAGCACGTGGCTAATCTGATAAGCTATCTGATAAACGATCCGAACAATATAGAAAAGATCGTCGAGCTCGCCGTCGTCATTGAAGAGATAAAAAGGCGCGAAATAACCCACATGGATTGGAACTGCTGTTTTTGCGACAAGTGCGAGCGCTTCCACAGCTGCCGCATCAAATGGTACCGCGGTGAGCGTCAGATGACGCAATACTGCTGCAGCTACTGCCAGAACTTCGACAGGTGCCTGGCCAAATTCCAGAAACTCGAAAAATCCCGCCGCATAGTTTCGGAAATATTCATGATCAACATAAATGGAAACGACGACGAAGTCGAGCTGGCGCGCAATATCACCAACAACATAACCGATCTCGACTGCCTCATCAAGTTAGGCGTTCTCGCCGAGGAGATCAGGACACGCGAAATAACGCGCATGAAATGGAACTGCTGTCCGCAGTGCAGCAAGTACAACAACTGCCGCATAAAGTGGCACCGCGGCGAAAAAGAAATGGACGACTACTGCTGCAGCTACTGCCAGAACTATAAGGAATGCCTCGAAAAATACCGCAAACAGGCCGCCAAAGAAGTCCGGCTGATCGAGGACATTTTCGTTATAAATCTTTTCGGCGGCGACGACGAGGTAAAAAGCCTCGGTTCGCTTATCGATAACATGGGCTCTCCGCAGACTATCATTAAAATGGCCGCTATGGCCGAAAATATCAAAACCCGTGAAATAACGGGATTCCATTCGCACTGCTGCTTCAAATGCAACGACCTTCCAAACTGCGATATCAATGTCGAGCGCAAAGCTTCGGGCGAAGCGGAGACATGCTGCAGCTACTGCGGCCATTATCGCGGCTGCCTGGACAAGACGCACAAGACGGGCCGCAGCATGGAACCCGAAAAATAATTTCCGTTCTCCATTCTCTGCTCTCCGCTTACCGCTTACCGCTTACAGTTTACGGTTTCCCCTTTTTTATTTTTATCTCTATCTTTAACTTTCCAGAAATCTCGACTTTTTAAGGCAGAGTTTATGCGCCGCGTAGCGCGCGAGCGTCTGCAGCGTAGACAGTCCGTATACGGTGCTGTTTTTGAAGCTGATCGACGAGGCGTCGTCCATGTACTTGCAGGGGCAGGCGACCTCGGCTATCTTAAAATCAAAATAAACGGCCTGGACGAGAAATTCCTGGTCGAAGACGAAGTTATCGGAATTCTTCATGAACGGAAGTGTTTCGAGAACCTTTCTGCTGTAGGCGCGGTAGCCGGTGTGGTATTCGGAAAGATCGAGCCCGAGCACCTTGTTTTCACACCAGGTCAGGAATTTGTTGGCGGCGTATTTATAAAGCGGCATGCCGCCCGGAAGCGCACTGCCGTCGAGCATGCGCGAGCCGAGCACGATGTCAGCCTTTCCATCGATGATCGGGCGCACCATTTTAGCCATGATCTTCGGGTCGTACTGGTAGTCGGGATGCAGCATGACGACTATTCCGGCGCCGTGTTCGAGCGCCATGGTGTAGCATGTTTTCTGGTTGCCGCCGTAGCCCGTGTTGACGGGGTGCTCGAATATAATAAGGCCCAGGTCGCGGGCCACTTTGACCGTTTCGTCGTGGCTTTTGTCGTCGACGAGGATGATCTTTTTCACGATGTCCTTCGGTATGTCGTTATAGGTCTGAATCAGGGTGCGCTCGGCGTTGTAGGCCGGCATTACCACGCAGATATCGGGGATTTTAGGCATCAGTTTTTCTCCTTGGTTTTATTTTATCTTCCATATGATGAAATTAGCGGTTTTCAGTAAAATTTCGCATGAGCTTTCGTTCAGCTCTGTGCTTTTTAATATCGAAGGCCATTTTTCCCGTTCTGAGAACAGGGTCGAATCCTTCAGGCCGGGAGCGTTTTTTAACTGTCCGGCGCCGAGCGAATGGCGCGGGATTATTCCGGCGTAAAAAACGAGCGGCAGCTGATAGTCGAAGTAGTCGCAGTCGAAGCCGGCCGGCTGGAAGGCGTATTTTTTGTTGTAAGCCGCCCCGGGAACGGATCTCGCGAAAGCGGCGATCTCGTTTTTATAATCGAGATTATCGGTTTTATAGATTTTTACAGGAAGTGTGCCGATCACGAAAGCGCACAGCAGCATGAAAAGAATGCCGCCGGTAACGAATTTCAATGACCTTTCTCGCGCCGTTTTTTTAGACGCGCCGCCGCGCGAAAAGTAACGCTCGAGCGCGAACGCCGATATAAGCGCGAACTGCGAGTACACAGGCATAATATACCAGCCTTTTTTAGCGCTTGAAAGGCTCATCACTCCTATATAAAGAAAAACGAATATAACGCTGAAGAAAAAGAGGCCGTCTTTGACGCGCCGATCTGCGCTTTCACGGCCCGCCGTGAAGTTTCGAAAGATCAGATAAATTCCCGGGACCAGAAGAAGAAGCCACGGGATATAAGTCAGAAGAATAACTTTAAAATACTGGTAAAACGGCGCCGCCTCAACCGGATTGTTTACGGCTCGCTTGAACAATATATAGCCGAAATGCACGCTGAAAAACTCCGCGCCGTTCGCGGCGTATTGATATATATACCAGGCGCCGGGCGCGGCCGCGGCGCAGAGCACGACAAGCGCGAAATTAAGGCCGAAAAGAGAGCGGAAGTCGCGCCTCAGTAAATAATAAACGGCCATGGCGGCTATTGAAAAAGCCCCCAGTATGTTTTTGGACAGTATCGCGAAACCCGCGCAAAATCCTGACATCGCCGCGTAAAATAAAGGGCTTTTCGCGGGCGTTTTTTCGTATCGCACGAGCTGCTGCTTCATGAAAAAATAAACGGCGGCCGTCGTGAAAAACGAAAGGCAGACGTCGAGGTGGGCGTAGCGCGAAAAACGGATGAACTCCCAGGTCGTCGCAAGTATAAGCGCCGCTGAAAGGGCGAAGGTGTATCCCCGCAAAAGCCTTGCGGTAAGAAAGACCGCGATCACGGTAAAAAAGCCGTATAGCGCGGAAGGAAAACGGGCGCAGAACTCGCTCACGCCAAAAACCTTGAACATAGCGGCCATGGACCACAGGTACACGGGATCGTTTTCGTAATTTTCATTCAGCGCGTGGTGCATGGTAAGCGCATCGCCGGTGATGAGAATCTCTTTAGCCTGCCCGGCATAGTAACATTCGTCGTAAGTGCGAAGCGGCCCGTCATGAAGACGCGCCGCGAAGATGAAAAAAGTGAGCCCGAATAATACCAGATGAAGTTTTCGTTTTAAATAGACCGCTCTTAATATTTCCATCACTCGATACTATCGCGTTTCGCGACTATATCGACCTTAACCTTTTTTTTCGAATTGAGCTGGTCTTCGACCAGTTTCTTGAGCTCGGCTATATTGTCGCTGTGGAGCCTTATGCAGCCTTCGGAGGCTTTTCCCCCGAGCTTTTCCGGCTCGTTGGTGCCGTGGATGCCGATGCCCTGCCAGGGGGTTTTAAGCCTCAAAAACCAGGGGCCGTAGGCCAACTGTCCGTCGTGCAGCCATTTATCGCTTTTATGTATCGAAACGATATGGAAGCTGCCTTCGGGCGTGCGCAGGTCGCCTTTTTTCTTTTTGTCGGCGCCGTCTTTATTGCGCCCGATGGAAACCTTGTATGTCTTGACGAGTTTTTCGCCCTTGTAAAGAAATAACTCGCAACGGCTTTTATCGATGACTATGCTGAAATCGCCGGGCATTTTCTTTATATTTTCAACAGATATTATCGCTGAAATTGAATCCGGTGCCTGATTTTCGGCATTTTTCGACTCCGCCGTTTTTGCTTCCGCGCCGCCGTCTGATATTTCGGATTCTTTTGCGGCAGGTTCGTCTGAAGAAGAACTTTCAATGGTGCGTACGGCCTCTTTCGCCTCGGGCTCCTGCGCCGCCGCGGCTCCGATGATTCCTACCGGAACGGTCCGCGCGCCCGCGGCCGGGTCGTTAGAGGCGGAGCTCGCGTAATTGATCCTGAGCGTGAAGATGATCAATATAAGAAGAAAAAATGAAGATATTACGTAAAACAGTTTCTGCGAATTTATGCCGCTGGTCATAACCACCTCAGTAATTTTTTTCGTAAACGGTCTTATCGTCGATCATAACGACGATTTTCATGCCGGCTTCGGCGATAAGGTTCAATGTTACTTTATCGCCCGCTTTGTTCTGCATATTATACAGTATGTTTTCTGAATCGGCATTTATTTTCAAAATTTTAACGGTTACGTTATCAGATTGCGACGGAGGAACTACAAATGTGAAGTCGAGGGGCTGCGCGGCTTTTTGCGAATTTGAAAAAGCGGCGTTTTTAGGGTCGATCTTCAGCGTCAGTGTGTAACTTACAGTGGTCGGGTCGTTGATATCGACCTTCGCAGCGTGATTGAGGTTGGCCTGAACTATCGCGGTCTGCTCGTCTAAAATTTCGATGAATTTTCCGACGGTGTTCAAAGGCTTGTTGCCCGAGTTAAATGCCGTTCCGACCACCTTGAATTTAACGCCGTCTTCCGCGTCGCGCCGTATGTTTTCGATCTTTACGATCTGATTGGCGTGGTTGGCGTGAAACCGCTTTAAGAGCGTGTCCTCTAAAAATACCTTCAATTGCTGCTCTGTGATCAGCACGGCCTGTTCGTCGTTCGCGCCGCGCCTGTTTCCGGCTTGTATAATGGAGGTTTTAAGAGACTGACCGGAGCCCGCTTTTTTTACGTTTGTATTCGCGGGCGGCAGATTTACCGCCGGCACGCTGAGATCGCCAAGGCAGTAAGGACAGACGCTGTTGGCGTCGTCGACCTGTTTTTTGCAATGCTGGCAGCTGGTCATCGCCGCAAAAACGGCGGAGGCGGCAAGCGAAACAACCGCAAACGCTATCAGAATCGCCGCGGCGAGCCGGGCAAAAAGGGGTCTGTTATAGGATGTTGCCCGGCCGGACATTTCGGCCGCGACCGAATTACTGCTGCTGGGGATTGTTTTTGTTGAAATGATGAGGTTTCTTGTGTCCATAAAAAGCCGGCCTCCCGTTATTTGGTTTAGTATTTTTCACGTTCCTTGAAACATTGGGTGCAGCGTTTTTCTTGTGCTTTTCGATCTTCTGGCTGATCTCGGTCTCTAAAACGCTTATGTAATTGTCGTTGATGTTGAAAATGTCGATGGGGTTTTTCATGACTCCGACGCCGCGGTTGATGAGCATTGCGGCGAGATGGTCGATCGTTAAAAGCGCTATCGGGTGCGGTGAATTCGCTTTGATATATTCGTTTACGTCGGCTTCGTATTCGGAGAACAGGATGACGGCGCCCATGTTGAATTTATGGTTGGCCATGACCCGCACGAGCTCTTCGGCGTTTTTGACGCCGTATTTTCTCTGCTGCGGCCATCTTCTGATGACGACGAGCATGTTGACGTTGCTTAAAAAATTCTGGAAGTTTATCGCGTAGTCGATGCCGCCGTCGGTGCGGCGGTTGACGACCGTATATTTAGCGAAACCGAGGTCGCGCAGGAGGTTTTCAACCAATCTTTCGAAGACAAGGAAAGGGAGCTTGTTCAATTTTTCGATGAACTGCGCCTTTATTTTGGCGTAATTCGAGTTCAGATATTCTTCGATGCTGTCGAAATGAGGAAGCGCGGGAATTTCGGCCTGTAACGCCGCGGGCGCCGCGAGGGGCTCCGCCGTGACGGCAGATGGTTCTTCGACGGCAGGCTCGTTGTAATTTTTAAGGCCGACCATGCCGTTGTTCAGTTTTAAAAAATCGGTATGAGTTTTAAGTTTTTCGGCCTTTCTAACTTCAAGGGCGAGTTTCGCGTTGATGACGGTTTCGAGCGTCTGCGTCCCTTTTTTTTCGATCAGCTTTTCGGCGCTGATGACCTTGGCGATCTCCTTAAAATGCAAGGGTTTTTTATTTTTGATCAATACGTGTTTTACAGCCTCTAATAATTCCATTAATTTATTACCTCACTTTA
>MGFH01000134.1 GCA_001791795.1 Candidatus Wallbacteria bacterium GWC2_49_35 | reverse complement strand
GGAAGAAAGGTCATTGAAAATAACCTTAAGCAAAGCGCGGACGGCGGCGCATACAAAATCGATTTCGCTGACCTGGAAGCGAAGGCCGAAAGCGGCGCGAAAATGCTCTTTCTCTGCGCGCCGCACAACCCCGTCGGCCGCGTCTGGAATGCCGAAGAACTGGAACGCATCCTGGATATATGCGTAAAAAATAATATACTCGTCGTCTCCGACGAAATACACGCCGACATAATTTTCAGCGGAAACCGGCATATATGCCCGGCAACGATATCTAAAAAAGCGGCAGGTAACATGATTACCCTTATGTCGCCGAGCAAGACATTCAATATCACGGGGCTTTCAATTTCCTCGGCCGTCATATCCGATAAAAAACTCCGCGAGGCCTTCAGCACGCAAACGGAAAGGCTTCACATCAGTCAGACAAACGTCTTCGGCATAACCGCGTTCGAGGCGGCATATACGCACGGCGAACGGTGGCTCACCGCGCTCCTGCAATACCTCGAAAACAACCGCGACCACGTGCTGGAATTCATCGCGCGCGAATTGCCGCAATTAACGGCCATAAAGCCCGAAAGCACCTTTCTGATGTGGATAAATTTCGAAAAACTGGGTATGAAACAGGACAAATTAAACGAGTTCATAATAAAAAAGGCGCGCCTCGGCTTGAACGACGGCGCCGCTTTCGGCACGGCCGGAAACGGATTCATGAGGCTCAATTTCGCCTGCCCTCGCGAGACTCTTGACGAAGGGCTTTCGCGCCTGAAGAACGCCGTCGATAATTTATAAAGAAACGATCGATATAAAATGAAAATTAATTCGAACAAAACCGCCGGCAGCGGCTATGATAATCTGAAATCTTCAAAGCGCCAGGCGCGATGCATACTGACAATATTATTCTGCCTGGCCATTTTCGCCTTCCTGCACGGCTTCGCCGGCACGGCCTCGGCCGATATCGAAGATTTTTCAGATCTTTTAAAAGCCGTCGGAGCGGGCGGATATATAGAAGAATATCCCACCTGCTTTTTCCCGCCGGCTCACGCGCCCGCCGCCTCTCTGAAAGACGAACCCAAAAGCCTCGCGGCCGTCATCATGCCTCTGATATATTTCGTCAACGAAAAATACCCGCTTTACCCCGAAGATACTAACAAAAAGGCCGGAAATGAAAATTTTTCGAAGTATATTCCGAAAATAGTCAACCTTTCAGGCAGCGTCAGACTAAAAACGGTTTTAGATCATCTTTCGTCGCCGCTTTCGTTCTGCGGGCTCGACCTTCTGCCGAATCTGACGTTCGCGTGGTATCAGAATTTTTACATAAGCTCGATCATTAAACAAGACTCTTTTCCCGCCGCCGTTACGCTTATAGACGGCGGCCTTAACGCCGAAAACGCCTTGATATATTACTACATTAACACAAACGAATATTCTATTTATTTGATATATTCCCCGTTCGCCGCGCCGGCCGGAAACGCGGATATGGTCCGCAAAACGCTGGCTTACAACAAGTTTGAAATGAAATTTCATATAATTTATCTGGACGCCAAAACCGGCGCGCACCGATCGTCAGACCCCGTGGCGGCAATTTTCATACACGACCTCAAGGAAATGCTCTCAAAATTCGACAGGTTCAAAAAAATAAAGGCCGGCGAAAAAATGAGTTTTTCAACAGCGTACAATTACCTGAAAATGCAGATAGAAAAGAAGATCATTAAAGACGACGCCAGGCTCGCGTCCTACCGGTATTATCATTTTTTATCGCCGGAAAAGCGCGGGCGGCTGGCGCGCCTTATAAAAAGTGTTAAAACCGACATTTTAGAACCTGAACTGGCGACCTATTCGTCCAGATTCGCCGACATCAGGCCGCTGCAGGCCGAAATGGCCGAAAAAAACAAGAACGAGCAGCAGCGCGCGATCCTGAAAAAATTCAGCCTGCTTAATGAAAAGATACAGAAGATGAATATAAAGCTCACCCCTAAAAGGGAATACGATCTGATATTCAAAAAATTGAATATAAATAATAACTGATAAATTTTACTGATAAATTCTGGATTTTTTGAAGTTCAATAAAAATATTGAACTCTTAAAATCGCCGCCCGCCGGCACGAAATTTTTCATCACAATCAAACACTATGCACTTTTCACTATGCACTATGCACTGATTTATTCCGGCATGCCCGCCTCGTACCATTCCATTACCTTATCGTAATCGAACGGCAGATATTTCTGCATAATGCCGCCCGGCTGGACGGCCCTTTTGACAAGCACGCCGCGCGTATAGACCTCGAGATAACTCGTCAGCGGAACGTCGGGCTCAATCTCCGAATTATGGCACCTGACGCAGTTATCGTCGATCAAAGGTTTTATATTAAGCGTGGGAAGCGCCGAAGAACTGAACCTATACTTGGTCGCAGAACCCGTTGCCGCGGCAGCAGGCTCGTCGACCAGGCTCAGCGCGCTGTCGCGGCTTCCGCTGCAGCCTGCGTTAAGACCCGCGTTAAAAGCCAGCAGCGCCATTAAAAATATTATATAACCCATAAAATTTAATTTTAATTTCATGCTCATATTATCGGCCGCAAAATTCTTATCTTTAATTTTCCGCGTCATGGCATTATGACATATTCGGCGGTAACCGCTATCGATGAATATTAAAAGCGGCGCCGGCCGAAAAAAAAGGCCGCCCGAATCGCTTCAGGACGGCCTATTTTTATTTTTTATAATCCGTTGTTCTTGATTATTTTATATTACCGTTTTCGATATCGACAAGCAGTTTTTCGGCTTCTTTGTTTCCGTTGAGAGCTTCGAATTTAACCGCGTCTATAACGGGAGCGGAGGTGGAGGCAAGCGGTTTTGCTTTGATGCCGCGGGCTTCGAATACTTTTTTGATCTTATCGGCGTTGACGCCTTTGAAAAATTCTTTGTCGGCGGCTACTAAAGCGTTAACGCCGTCGGTGAATTTCTGGCTTTTAATGCCTTTGAGGTAGTTTCTTGAAAAGTGCATTATTTTATCGGTAGCTTCAGCACCGATAGCTTTTCTGAGATCCCACAGGCCCGCACCGTATATGTTGCTGTCGTAGTGGACTTCGTTCTGGATATCTTCGGGATAGTGAGTCTTATTGTCCATGTTGCGGATAAAGGGTTTGTTCATTTTAGCTACGGCCCATTCGCCGACCATCGAATCTTCGGTCATCGTGCATGCGAGATAATCGGAGAAAGCTTCGTTGATGGCGCCTGATTCGCTCGAATAAGGCATGTAAACCATCGCGTTAGTTACTGCGTGGCCGTATTCGTGATAGATGACGCTTTCTTCTTTAGCCAGGTCGTTGAGCCTGTTGCCGTCGCCGAGCGCTATGGCGCCTTCCATCGGCGAGAAAAACGCATTGTCGTATTTAGTGCCGTAGTGGACGGTAACCTTTATCGAGCGGTCGAGGCCGGTGAATCCGTACTGACTAACGAAATCGTGAACTTTATTCGTGTGGTAGTAAGCGTTTACTTCGTCGAAATGAGTGTCGTTAGCATCGAAAGCATAGTTTCCGACGGAATTTAAAACCGCGGGAGCCGTGTCTTCGTTGACTACGGTAACCCATTTGCCTACAAGGCCTTTAGCGGTGTTGGTGAGGTTGATGATAGGTTCGCTTATTATGTCGCCTTTCATCGGGTGGTACATGTAGATCGTGCCCTGCGGAGCTTTAGGAGCTTCGGGTACGTCAGCATGGAACATGATATCGAAGCATTCGATAACTTCGCCGCTTGCGGCGTTGATAACGAATACGAAATCGCCGAGAGGGTCTTTGGAAGCGAGTTCAACCCTGATCGATTCGAAAGCTATTTTATTTTTGCTGTATATGATGCCGGCCGCTTTCGTTTTGATTCTTTCGCCCTGGCATTTGATATGTTTTTTCGCGATGCCTATCGCCTTGTCGTGGCTGATCGTGTTCGATACGGAACTGACTTTGCCGATCGGATTGAGGGCGTTATTGACCATTACGACTTCCGATGCGTTATTGATGTGAACCGCTACTTCGGATTCGAACACTTTTTTATTTTTAAAGTAATGCGCGAAGAGGATGTGGCTTATGTTTTCGCTCTGAGAAACGTTTTCAACCCTGAGGTCTTTCACTTCGACGCCGCTGATGAGATCGGAATTTTTTTCTAAAAACTTTATAGCGTCGGCTACGAGCTCGTTGGTCGATCTTTTGGCTATTTTAGTTGAATACGCTTTAGCGTCGCTGCTTATTATGTTTCTGATATTGCCGGCTTCGTCGAAATTAACGCTGTATTTATTGCCGTTCTTCGCGTTGAATTTAGCGAAATTGAAAGCGTCACCGGCTGCGTAAGCGTTCGTGAAAACAAGCGCTAAAGTAAGGATCAAAACGATTAAAAAGAGTTTCTTCATACTATAATACCCTCCGTATTTATTTCGTATCAATATATTATATAACTTAATGGGCCGGCTGTCAACTAAAAATAGAATTTTTAAATATTATTTTTAAATATTTGAAAGGTTAGATTCGGCGGGCCGGCATTCATTTTTTTCTTGTATTATGCCTTATATTTTGATATAATACTTTTAAAAAATGAACTCATTGAGGAGATTTTATGAAAAATAAAAAAATATTGCTGTTACTTGCGGCGCTTTTTTCCTTTTTTATTTTTACCGATCCCGGTTCGGCCGCCCCGATTAAAGATAAATCCATAATCGAAATAGACCTCATTCATACCAACGACACTCACGGCAACCTTCAAAAGCCTTTCGACGGCGGCGCCACGCTGCGCGATCTTGTTTCCGGCCATAAGAACATGATCGTCAACAATAAAAAGGACGCAAATACGCTCACGCTCGACGCCGGCGACATCACCAGTTATAAAGACGTATGCTACGAAACCATGGAATCAGATATCCGCGCCCTTGACGCCCTCGGATACGACGCCATGACGATCGGCAATCACGAGATCGACTTCGGCCTTTATAAATTCCATGAATTATCGAAAACGGTAAAGATGCCGGTCTTATGCGCCAATTTTATAGATAATAAAACAAAAACTTATTTATTCCGGCCGTATATACTTAAAACCTTCGCCGGCACGCGGATCGCCATTGCCGGGATAACCGCTTCCAATACTTTCACGGCGCTTTCCGACGACGAAAAAAAGATGGTAACCTTTTTAAACACCGACGAGGCTTATCTGAAGATAAGGGCCGAATTGAAGGAAAAAGCCGACATAATCATTCTTCTTTCGCATCTGGGCCTTCCGGACGACCGCGAATTCGCTAAAAAATATCCCGAAGTCAAACTTATCATCGGCGGACACTCCCACACCTTCCTTAACGAGCCTGAATACGCCGGTAAAACCTGCATATTAAACGCCGGTAAATTCGGCGACTGCTTCGGCCGGGCTAAAATTAAAATAGTCGACAAGGAAATAATGTCCGTCGAAGAGCAGTTGATTAACCTGAAAAAGACCTTTCCTAAAAAATAGTCGTATTTTTATTTAAAGTATGAGCAAGATTCCTAAAGGTAACGCCATAAAGCCAAAAATAGCGGTGGTCGTCGGCAGTGGGGGAATAAAACCCGCCTGCGCCATACCTCTGTTCGAATTTTTAGACGAACACGGCATCGGCATAGACATGCTTATCGGATGCAGCGGGGGCGCCATAGTTTCCGCTATGCGCGGCTTCGGATACGCTCCGTCGGAAATGTCCGAACTGTTCTCTAAAAATCTTACCAGAAGCCTGTTTTCAAGCGTCGACTACCGCACGCTGCTCGGGATAGCTAAAATGCCGCTCGGCCGCTTCGATAAAACGCGCGGAATTTTAAAGCCGCAGAGGCTCATCGAAGTTCTGAAGGTTATCTTTAAAAATTCCACGTTCGACGCAATGAAAATACCGACACTGGTTCAGGTGACCGACGTCGATACAGGCGAAGGTGCCCTTATCGATTCAGGCGGAATCGCCGAAGCCGTTTACGCTTCGGCCGCACAGTTCCCTTTTTTTCCACCCGTCAGCATCGGCGGCAGATGGTTCGTCGACGGCGCCTTCAGCTCGCCTCTTCCGGTGCTCGAGGCGGTAAACCGCGGCTACGACGTTATAATAGCGGTTGCTATCGAACAGCAGGTAAAGACGGAGTCGAAAAGTTTCATAGAATTTCTGCATCAGTTCATAAGCAGGAGCTACACTTCGACGCAGAAAAAGCAGACGGCTCTGGCTATCGACATGCACCATCATGAAATAATCGTAATCAACATGCACTTCGACGAGATGATCAATATGTGGGACGTTGAAAAACTGCCTGATATAATCGAAACCGGAAGAAAAATAATTAATAAAAAGAAAGACGAGATAATGGCCGCCATTGAAAATTTCAGGGGCAGGCGCAAAAAACATGAATAATCAAGGCAATAACGGGAGAAAAAATTGAAACACGAAATCAGAGTATATAAGGTCGAAAATTTTACGGTCGTGAACGTCAGGGGTAAGATCGATTCCACCAATTCCGAAGAGGCGGAGATCGATTTAAACCTGATCCTTGAAAATGACGATAAATTTTATATTTTCGACCTCTGCGGCCTTGAATATATCAGCAGCGCGGGGCTCCGCGTTTTTTTGACCGCGTCTAAAAAAATCAAAAATCATAAAGGCGCCTTTGTTATATGCGAAGTGTCGGAAGATATCAGGGAAGTATTCGACATAACCGGACTTCTGAACGTATTCATCCTTTGCGGCACGCTCGACGCGGCCGTTGAAAAAATGAAAGCGCTATGCTCATAAAAATCTTTTCTTACTGCCTTCCTTTAATGAAAAAAGAGTTCTCGACGAGATAAATTATATAAATCAAAGCCAGCAGAGGCATCCGGACCGAGCCTTCCGCGAAAAACCCCGCCGACGCGGCCGCGTTGAATATCGAGATATTAATGATCAGCGCGGAATAAAAGAACGCCAGCGCGAACTCCGAAAAATAAAAAAAAGAAAAACCCGGTAATATCAAAGAAGCGTAATATACGACTTTTTTATCGTGAGGATAAAAAAGTTTTTTTATATTGCGGCCTTCGTTCTGATGCTTGATCGGCATCAGGCAGGAATTGCAAAGCCCCACCTGCACTCTGCATTCGGGACAGCTTATGGTCGAGCAGGCGCAGAGGTCGGCTTTCGCGCCGCCGTGGAACGCCGCCGCCTTCCTGATTATTCCCATAAACACTATTATGAGAAGAACATTGAGAAGCACGGCTATCATAAACAGCGGATTGCTCCTGATAGGCGAAAAAAAAGCGGAATACAGGTCCGCGTCGTCAAGAAAAAATACCGTGCTCGCGGGGACGGTTTTGGCCGCAAGAAATGACCCGTGGCTGATCTTCTTCGAATACGCCAGGGCGCCCGGCGTGTCGCGGCACACTATTTTCGATATATAGGAAAAATAATAATAAAAATCGACCGAATGCTTTTCATCTTTAAATGCCGGAGCCAGGACCCTGTCCAGATCTGACAGGGGGGCGCGGTAGCCTTCTGCAACGGCGTTTATCGCATAAAATTCATGGGGATTCTTTAAAAATTCATTGGTTTCGACCGCGAGTTTTAAATATCTGCCGAAGCCGGTCGAAAAATAGCAGTAAAATATCACGAACACAAGACATATTATAACGTTTTTGCCCAGCAGCGACGACGCCGTCCTTTCTTTCGGCTCAAGATAAGGCGTGATCGGAACGACCGCCGTGCTTACCCCGAATTCGTGCGAGGCGTGCATTATAAGCCTGCGGTATTTTATATATTGCGCCGACAGAAAAATAAACTGGATAACTATGACGGAGATCAGAAATATCAGCGCGAGGTTCATCGAGCCGAATACCGCTGACGGCGATAAAAAATTAAAATATATTATGGCCGCGGAGTTCTCGAGGACGCCGGCCGGGTCGAAGTTATAAGCCGACAGAATCGCCTGTGAAAAGTAAGCTTTCTGATAGCCCGGCGCCATTTTTTTAGCGCAGTTCAAAAGCAGCTCCGAGCGGGCCGGATTGTATCCGGTTATTTTGATCGCTTCTTTAGTGAAGATGGACGCGCAGTATTGGGACTCGTGAACGCCGTTTTTTTCGAGAAGCGTCATGATATCTTCGCACGCGCGGTCTATTTTATCGTCTGCGGAGGACAAGACGCTTTTTATATACGAATAAGGCAGAAGTTTATTATAAAACTCTTCGGCGCTGATGATCTGCATGTCGAGCTTTTCGAGCCCGACCGCGTATCCGTGGATCAGTGAAACAAAGCATATGACAGCTATTATCAGAGCGATCATATATTTACCAATATAAAAACCAGTTCCTGCGCCGATTTTCATTTTTTATCCATCCGCTTTAAACGACGACGGGGGCAATTTAATCTATAATTGCCCCCGTCGTGGTCTGGTGTTTATGAGAGTTATTTACTTCGCGTATTCTATAGCGCGCGTTTCCCTTATGACGACCACTTTGATCTGTCCGGGGAACTCGAGCTCGTGTTCTATCTTCGCTTTTATGTCGTGAGACAGTTTCGCGGCCGTGTTGTCGTCGGCCATATCGGGCTTGACGATGACGCGTATCTCGCGGCCCGCCTGCAGAGCGTAAGCGGCTGCCACGCAGTCGTGCGAGCTGGCTATCTTTTCGAGCGTTTCGATACGTTTCACGTAAGCTTCGATGGTTTCGAAACGTGCGCCTTCGCGCGACGCGGATATAGCGTCGGCGGCGCCTACGAGAACCGCTTCGACGGTCTCGGGAACGCACTCTTCGTGGTGCGCGAGTATCGCGTTGACCACTTTGGGCGGTTCGCCGTACTTTCTGGCGAGATCGGCGCCTATTATGGCGTGCGAGCCTTCGGCTTCGCTGGTTATTACCTTGCCTATGTCGTGAAGAAGTCCGGCCCTCTTGGCGAGCTGGACGTCGACTCCGAGTTCTCCGGCCATTATAGCCGACAGCTTGGCCACTTCGACGGTGTGCTGCAGCTGGTTCTGACCGTAGGAAGTTCTGTAGTGGAGTTTTCCGATAAGCGTGATGAGCTCCGAATGCAGCCCCTGAACGCCGAGTTCGATCGTCGCGCGTTCGCCTATCTCGTGGATGGTCTGTTCGATTTCGGAAGTGGTTTTAGCCACTACTTCCTCGATGCGGGCGGGATGAATTCTTCCGTCGCGTATCAGTTTTTCGAGCGATATTCTGGCGATCTCGCGCTTTATGGCGTTAAAGCCCGAAAGCACTACCGCCTGAGGCGTATCGTCTATTATGATGGAAATTCCGGTGAGGCTTTCGAGCGTTCTGATGTTGCGCCCTTCGCGGCCTATTATGCGGCCTTTCATGTCCTCGTCGGGAAGATTCACCACGGTCACCATCGAGTCAACGTTGTGGTCTATAGCGCAGCGCCCCACGGCGGTAGCTATTATCCATTTCGCCTTCCTGTCGGCGGTTTCCTTCGCTTCGTCTTCGGCTTTTTTCACTTTTTTAGCGATCTCGCCCTGAAGCTCTTTTTCGATCGTCGATAATATCTGATTGCGCGCCTCGTTCATGCTGAGGCCCGAGATCTGTTCGAGTTTTTCTACCTGCAGTTTTTTCAAGGACTCCGTTTCGACCTTCAAAGCGTCGATTTCCTGCTCTTTTTCGGTCATGACCTTCTCGCGTTTTTCGAGGGTATCGGCTTTTTTGTCGTTCTTGGCTTCCTTGGCGTTGATCCTCTGCTCGTATTTCAGAAGCTCGTCGCGTTTTTCGCGTGTTTCTTTCTGAAACCGTTTTTCAAGTTCTTTTTTCAACTCGACGAGCTGCTCTTTAGCTTCCAGATGCGCCTCTTTCAATAAGCTTTCGGCTTCTTCCTTCGCTTTTTTGAGCATTTCCTGTATTTTTAAATTCGTAGCGTTGATCTTACTGTCGGTATAGAATTTTTTTGATAAAAAAACTATTACTGCGCCCGTTACGGCGCCTACCAGCAACCATACTAAATTCAGTATTACGGGATTTTCTATTTGACTCACCTCCATTTTGTGTTGTTTATATATTAAAAATAAAAGTCGTCGAAAAACTTTTTATTTTAGTAAATCATATTATAATTAATCCTGACTTAAAAGTCAATATTAAAATTTTGACATATTAATATTTATTCCGGCGAAAAATTTTCTGATGAGTTTCCTTAGATTTCGGGTGTTTTTCAAATTTAATCAGCTACGAGCAAACTTTTTTTGACATTCATCAGAGTGTTTGCGATCATAGCTTTCGCTCCGAGCGTGACGGGATCGTCATGGCCGGAATAGATAATTTCTATATCGAGCGAAGCGAGACGCTCTAAAGAATTTACGAAGGAAATAGGATAGGATCCGCCCGGAGATTTGATATTAAGCGGCGTGTCACCGGAGAAAAGCGTTTTATCGTCGCTCGAGTAAAGGCAGATGGAATCGTTAGAATGCGCCGTTACGGGTATCACTTCGAAGGCGCGGTCGCCTATCTTTAAATACTCGCCGGCGCCGAGGAGCCTGGTTACGCCTTCCGAATTTGAAAAAGCGCAGACTTCGGGATTATACTTTTCGATGACCTTGCGCAAACCGCCGGCATGGTCGAAATGATTGTGAGTAAGTATGACCATTTCGACGGGCTTTTTGCCGACACCGGTCGATATGAAAGGCAGGCGGCTCAGCACGTAATCGTCGGCGCCGATGTCTATGAGGGTATTGACGTCGGATATGGCGTTCCAGTCGCCCCTGACCAGATAAGCGTTGCACGAATAAGTTTCGTGGTTATGTAAAAGCATGACCTTCATATTTTTTTATAAAGCTGCGCGTCGTCGGCCACTTTTGTAAACAGATGAGACAGCTCGTCGGGCAGTTTCTGCGTCTGCTCGCTCATAAAATATCCGCCGGGCGCGAGCGAATTGTGAAACATTTTGATCACTTCGATCCTCTGGTCCGGATGAAAGTGGAGAAGGACGTTCTTGCAGACTATAAGGCTGTAATCTTCTCCCACGGACTCAAGTGTGAGAAGATCGTGTTTGCGGAACTGCATCCTGCTTCTGACGGTCTCGTCTATAGCGCAGTATCCCGGTTTATCGGCCGGCCTGAAATATTTCTCGAAAATATCGGCCGGTATCCTTTTGAGCTCGTCTTCGGGATAGACGCCTTCGGTGACTATCTTGCCGAATGTGTCGCTTTCGTCGATGTCGGTCGCATCGATAGTTATGTTCCTGAATGCGAAGCGGCCCATGTTCTCGGCAAGAACTATCGCCAGAGTGTAAGGCTCGGGGCCCATGGCGCAGCCGGCGTCCCATATCCGGACTCTGTTCCTGCCGGATATTGAAGGCAGCAGATGCTTGACGGTGAGTTCGATCGTGTGAAGATCGCGGAAAAAAAACGTAAATGCCATTTTAAAGTTAGACCTTTCTATTATGAATTCAGACGGGCCCATAATATTATAAGAACGGATGTTACGGCCGTTCTTATAATATTACCCGGATTTATAAGGGTTTGCCTAAATTACCTCATCAGTTTTTCGCTTTTTCTGAGTATGTCGGCGCCTTTTTTAACTACGGCGGTATATTCATTCTTGGCGGAGTGCGCCTTCGAACCGTCTTTTTTTCCGCCTGCTTTGCTGACCTTGAATTCCTCGATCAGCTGGCGCAGCGATTCGCCGGAGCCGGAAAGTTCTTCGCTCGATGCTGCAAGTTCTTCCGATGAACTTGCGTTCTCTTCGGTAATAGATGCCACGTTTTCGACGGCCTTCGACACTTCGTTGGCGGTAGCGCCCTGTTCTTCGGTCGCGGCCGAAATCTGTTCGATGGCTTTCGCTGTTCTTTCGACGCCTTCGAGTATCTTTTTAAGCGCGTCGCCTGCCTGTTCGGACAGCCTGGAGCCTTCGGCGACCTTGCTCGACGATTCTTTTA
>MGFH01000133.1 GCA_001791795.1 Candidatus Wallbacteria bacterium GWC2_49_35 | reverse complement strand
TGAACTCAGACTCCGCGGCCTCGAAGTTATGTTCTTTGAAATTGATATATCCGAGCCTGTTGTGTATCAGCAGGATATCGGATGACAGCGACTGCGACTTTAAATAGTTCGCTTTCGCCTGGGCGTAATTTTCGACGTTATAATGCGATTCGGCGAGGTAGAAGAACGAGTCGGACGATGTGCCGTCGATTTTGACGCACTGCTCGAATTCGCCCCTGGCGCGTTCGTAAAGCCCCTGCTCGAAATTGACGAGTCCGGAGAGGTAATGGGCGTGGAAGCTGTCGGGCTTCATCTCGATGACGACGTTGAGGTGCTTGAGCGCCTCGGCGTATTTTTTCTGCTTGAGGTAAAGCTCGCCGGCCTCGACGCGCGCAGAGGCATTCGAAGGATCGGCTTTAACGGCCCTGTCGTAATATGTGATGGCGTTGGCGGTTTCGCCGAGTTCTTTATATACCGAAGCGGCCTCATAGTCGAAACCGAGTTCCAGATAATATTTCAGAGCTTCGCCGTACTGCGCGCGAGAGCGGTATAATTTAGCGAGATTGAGCATCGCGCCGGTATTTTTAGGCTCGCTCTTAAGGATTTCGTGGAACACTCCGAGTGCTTCGGGCTCGTGTTTGAGCTTCATATATATTTCGGAAAGTGCGTTAAGGATATCGAGGCTGTCGGGCCTCATTTTAAGGGCGCCCTGATAGAGAAACATGGCTTTATCGAGCTGTCCGCGAGAGTATAGTATTTTGGCCATACCCAGGCGCGCGTCGACGTTGTTTTCGTCGACCTCGTAGAGCCTTTCGTAAAACGAAAAAGCGTTATTGGTTTCGCCGAGCGTTTCCTTGATGCGCGCCAGATTGAGAAGCGCCCTCACGTTCTTCGGCTCGGATGAAAGCAATTTAAGGAAGTAGCTGACGGCTTCGGGGAGCCTTCTGGCGTTCATGAGGCATTCGCCTATTTCGAGGGTGATCTCGGGCATATCGGGCGAAAGTTCGAGCGCCTTCATGAAAAGGGTCGTTGCCTCTTCGTAGTTCGCGTTCGATTTTTTGAGGCGTGCTAGCTTGATGAGAGCATCCTTATTAGCCGGCTGGAGTTCGATGACTTTTTTGAAACCGGCCGCGGCGCCGGCGAAATTGGATAGCGCGAGCATCGACTGGGCGCTCATGTAGTTGGCGTTGACGTTGAACGGCTCTTTCTCGAGAACCTTGTTAAAGCAGGTCAGAGCCAGTTCTTCTTTGTGCAGGTCGAAGTAAAGGCCGCCGAGCGCCATATTGACCTCGGAATATTCAGGCGCGATATCACGGCATTTCATGTAGTTATCGACCGCGGCGTCGAAGTTATTCATTTTCTTCGCGCAGTTGCCGTTGAGAAGGTAGGCTTTGAAGTCGCCTGGTTTGATTTTGATGTATTTATTGAGCGCGGTCTGCGCCTCTTCGTAGT
Organism: Candidatus Wallbacteria bacterium GWC2_49_35; assembly: GCA_001791795.1. Classification (GTDB taxonomy): domain Bacteria; phylum Muiribacteriota; class UBA9980; order UBA9980; family UBA9980; genus UBA9980. Next base: position 7,282 of record MGFH01000133.1, on the reverse strand, counting down.
TCTTTCTGCCATAGTCTATTTCGGCGACCTTGTAAAGCGCCTCGAGATCGTCGGGCGAGTATGTGAGAAGGCGTTTGTAATGCGTCATGGCGTCGTCGAAGCGGCGCAGCTCGAACTCGCATTTAGCCAGGCTCGATATAAGCTCGAGGCTCTCGGCGTATTCGTCCGCGACGCGGCTCAGATAGAACATGGCGTCGTTGTAATTGGAGACGCGGGCGTAAAGTATGCCGAGCTTCAATTCGGCCTCTTTGAGTTTTGGCGAAATGGTCAGAAGCGTTTTATAGCGGTCTATGGCTTCGCTCGATCGGTCGAGCCTGAAGTAGGCGTCGGCGAGTTTCTTGACGATGTCGCCATCGGAAGGCGCCAGGGCGCATGCTTTTTCGAGATATCCGGCCGCGGCCTCCGCGTTGTTTTTAATGAGGGCGATCTCGGATAGCTGGACGAAGCAGGTGAGCGAGTATTTTTCGTCGTTGATAGAAACTATATAACTGAATTTTTCTTCGGCCTCGACGTACTGTTTGAGCATGAAGTGGCAGAATCCGCATTTGAGGACGGCGTCTATCTCGGTAGCGTCAATGGCGGGGGCTTTCTGGTAGCATTCGAGGGCGCGTTTGTAGTCTTCGAGTTCGTAATAGACCGCGCCGAGGTGCATAATGCATTCGACGAAGTCGGGCTCTATTTCGAGGGCCTTTTTCATCATCAGTATGGCTTCGGAAACGGCGCCCTGCTGCTTGAGTATGAGTGCCATGCCGAGGTAGGACCTGTAGTCTTTGGCGTTTTCTTCGATAGCGTTGCGGAAGAGCACGAGCGCCTCGGAGCCGTTGCCCATATCGCTGTATGTGCGTCCCATTTCGAAATAGGCCCTGGAGTTTTTCGGCGCGATGTCAAGAGCGCTCTTGAAATGGCGCATGGCTTCTTCGAGCATTCCGCGGTCGCGGCAGACTATTCCGAGTTCGATGTTAGTTTCGAGGTCGCGCGGATCGATCCCGTAGGCGCGTTTGAGCGATTCGAAGGCGTCGTTCACGCGCGCGTCGCGCAGCTGGCATTTAGCGAGAAGCACGTAAGCCTCGACGTGGTCGGGCTCGTATTCTATGACGGCTTTGAGTTCGGCTATGGCTTTGTAGTTCTGATTGAGCGCTATGAGGTTTCTGGCGTATCCGACGCGCGCTTCGACGTTAGAAGGTTCTTTGGCGACGAGCGCATCGAATATCGCCGCCGATTCTGCGTATTTGAACCTGGCGTGGAGCATGCGCGCCAGAAGCAGGCGCACTTCGGTATTTTCAGGCTCGAGTTCCTCGACGCGCCTGAAATTTTCGATTGCCTCCTCGTGCATATTCTTCTGCTGGTATATCTTGCCGAGCTCGATGAATATACTGACGTTCATCGGTTGAAGGGACGCGGCCTCGTTTAGCAGGTTGACGGCCTTCTGATAGGCGCCCTGCTGGTTATAGACTTCGGCCAGTTTGAAATAGGTGTCGATATTTTTAGAAGTGATAGCTTTCTGCAGGTATTCGGAAGCGCTCTCCAGATCGTTCTGATCGAGGTAGATCAGGCCGAGGTTATAGTGCACGCGGAAATCGTCGGGCGATATCGCAAGCGCCTCCCTGAAGTGCTGGACGGCCTCTTCCCTGCGGCCCATTTCGCTGCATGTGATGGCGAGCGTGTAAAGCGTTTCGGACGAATTCGGATTGTATTCGAGTGCTTTTTTGAGGTATTTAACGGCCTGGTCGAACATTTTTTTGCGGGTGTATATCGAGCCGAGATTGATATAGCTGGCCGTGTCGGCGGGATTTATCTCCATGGCGCGCCTGAATTTGAGTATGGCCTCGTCGAGCATGGAGTTGCACGCGTAGGTCTCGCCGAGCAGATTATGCGCTTCGACGTTGTAAGGAAGCAGCTGGACGGCCTTTTGAAGGTATATAAGCGCGTCGTCGTAAATGGAGTTTTTATAGAGCGCCTCGCCGAGTTTGAGGTACGCCTCGCTGTTGGCGGGATTAACCTCGAGGACCTTTTTAAACGATATGATGGCGCTGGCGTACATGCCTTCCATGATATAGGCGGTGCCCGCGTAGAACAGCGTTTCTTCGTTGTACGGATCGGACTCGATGACCTTTTCCCATTCGCCTATGGCTTCTTTGACCAGACCTTTGTGGAATTGGGCAAGGCCGTTCTCGAAGCTGCACTGCACGTGGAATTTTCCGTTCTCTTTAAGAACGCGCGCCGTGGCTTTTCTTACCTCGGAAGATCTGTCCTTGAGAAGCGGTATAAGACCGTCGAGGGACTTTTCGTTACCGATGCGGCCGAGAGCCCCTATGAGCGAAAGTTTGACGTCTTCGGACTCGTCGTCCAATAATTTCATGAGCGGATCGACGCACAGGTCGTTGCCTGTATTTCCAAGCGCCTCGCAGGCGGTCTTTCTGACTATCGCGTTGTTGTCGGCGAGCGCGCGGCAGATGGGGTCGATGACCTCGTCGGTCGCGATGCGGCCCAGGGCCGTTATTATATTTATTCTGACTTCCTTGTTTTCGTCGTCCACGTATTTTACGAAGGTTTCGGTGCAGGACTCATTGGCGTTCGAAAGCAGGGCGCGGGAGACATTGATCTTCACCTGCGAATTTCTGTCGGCCATGGCTTTCAAAAGCGCTTCCATGGCCTTTTCGCCCCCGATTTTTTCGATGGCGGTCGCCGCGTTGGCGCGCACTTCCCACTGCCTGTCGGCGAGAGTGTCTATCAGCGCGTCTATCGCCCGCTCGTCGCGGATCTCGCCGAGGGCGAGGACGCTGTATTTGCGGACGTCTGCGTTGGTATCTTTTAGCGCGGCCATGAGCGGCTCGAGCGCATTTTCGTCGCCAAGCCTTATAAGCGCGAAGCTGGCGGCCGCGCGCACCTGGCCGGAACTGTCTTTAAGCGCCTCTATAACCGATTTCTGGGCGCTGAAATCGCCGATATTTGCCAGGGCCTCTATCATCTTTATTTTAAGGGGGCCGAAGCCGGACGCGAGCGATTTGACGAGGGGTTCCACGGCCTTCGCGCTGCACAGCGAGCCCAGCACGCCCACCGCGGTGAGCCGCACGTCGTTGTTAGTGTCTTCGAGAAGTTTAATGATGTGGTCGACGGCTTTTTCGTCGCCTAAACGTCCGCAGGCCGCCACGGCGGCTGCGCGTATATCGCCGTTAGGGTCGGCGAGCATTTCGATGAGGCTGTCCACCGCGCGCTTGTCGGCGATCTCGCCGAGAGCTACTATGGCCGCTTCGCGCACTTTTTTATTACTGTCTTTAAGGGCCTTGATAAGCGATTCGACCGAACGCGCGTCTTTGATATTGGCGAGCGCGTTGGCGACAAGTATCTGAACTTCGGCGTTGTTGTCGGTGAGGCTTATGCACAGCGGGTCGACGACTATGCGTGGATCCATCTGCGAGAGGGCTTTTACCGCTTCGAGCCTCATCGCGACGGAATTGGATTTAAGATCGTCAATAAGCTTTTCGACTTTTTTATCCATAAAAAACATACCATCCTTGTAAAAAAATGAACACAAATCCAATAAATATTATATCATATTATGAACCAAATAACAACAAATTGTAAAGAAAAAATACTGGAAAATTAAGTTATTTTAAGACGTTTTTGCGACGGTACCCGGACTGCGTTTATAAATTTCCGCGAGCGCCGATGCCGATTTCGCGATGCTGTCCCGAAAACTCATGCCGACGACTCTTTTTCCGGTTTTCGAATCCGTGAACATCGATTCGGTGCCCTCTTCGAGAAGATGGGCGTAATCTATGGTGATCTCGGTCCCGGCCGCCAGATCGCGCGCGGCGAAAACGAAGCCCAGATGCCATATACAGTTCGGATCGAAAGAATGGTTGTAATAGCACTCGTCGTCCCAGCCGGAGACGAAACTGTAATAATCCTCGAACCAGCGGACGCTGCTGGTATATTCCACCGACTCAGGGCTCATCAGGTTAATTTCATCGACCTTATATAATTTTTGTATCCCGTCGGGCGCCGAAATGACCGTACCGCGAGGAATATCAAATTTAACGAATATTCCCATGCCGGCCGCGTTGATCTCCGAATGCCTGACGGTATAATCGATTACAATCATAGGACGCGATCTTCTCCTTCATGAAATTACCCGTATTTACGGGTAAAAAAAAACGAAAAAATATGTTGACAAAACGATATAATTTGGGGTATAATACAATCACAAAATCGGGGCGTAGCGCAGTTGGCTAGCGCACTTGTATGGGGTGCAAGGGGTCGGAGGTTCAAGTCCTCTCGCCCCGATTTTTATTTTAAGGGCTTCTCTTTTCCGATAAAATCCCCGAACCTAATCCCGTAACTTGCCATGAAGCAAACGGCTGGAACAGCCACCAGGGCGATCTGAAGCGCGTGAAAGAAGACCGCGTAGGCGACCGCCGTATTTTCAGGAACCGAATAAAACGTCAGCCCTTCCTTGCAGAAAAAATGAAAAGTCCCCACGAACCCCGGCGGCGGCGGTATCACCAGTGCCACGCTTATTGCCGCCTGGATGAAACACGCGCTCAGAAAAGGACTTTCGAGGTTTATCGACATGGCGCGCAGCGAAAACATTATGGTCGCGGCGGAAACGAACCACGAGACGACAGTATACGCGAAAGCTGCCGCCAGGCGTTTTTTATCGCTGAAAATCCCCGCGCCCGAATTGAACGATTTCAGAAGGCCGGAGATTTTAGCGGCGGCGTCCGGCGCGGCAGAATTGAAAAAAGCCGCGAGCCTCTCGCGGGCGGCGCTTTTTTTAGACATGAACCGCAGCGCCGCGAGGCCTCCGAGGCATATAATCGCGACCAGCGCGAGAGCGGTCCTGATATATCCGACGAGCCTGTTATTCAGAGGCATGGGCGAAAAGCCGAGCACGAAGGCCAGCAGGAAAACCTGCCCCGCCAGGTCAAGGAGCCTTTCAACGAAAATGACGCCCAGCACCGCGCTGAAACTCGTGCCGCGAATCTTTTTCATCACCAGCGGCCGGGAAAATTCCCCCAGCCTGAAAGGAAGAACGTAGTTAGCGAAAAGTCCCAGGTAAAAAACCTTCAGGGAATCGTAATAGCTTCCGCCGGCGCCGGCGAGCAGCATATGCCATCGCGCGGCGCGGAGGAACTGCGTGTAGAAAAAAGTAAGGACGGCGGCGGCCAGCCACAGCGGGTCGAGCGCCGCGGCCCTGGAGGCGGCCTTCGCTAGGTCAGCGTTTTTCAGCGCCAGCCAGAGGAAAAAAAGCCCTATGAATATGCTCGCGGCGATTTTTAGATATCTCATAAGCACACAAAAATAAAGGGGCTTAAGCCTTGCGGACAAAAGCCCCTTAAATATATAATAGCTTCAGGCTATCGGGATGAAATTAACGCTTCGAATACTGGTATCTTGCACGAGCGCCGCGCTGACCGTATTTTTTACGTTCTTTCATGCGAGGATCGCGCATAAGCAGGCCGGCTTTCTTCAATAAAGGCCTGTTGTTCGCGTCGACGACCAGAAGAGCGCGGGCGATGCCGCAAGCGATAGCGCCTGCCTGGCCTGATATTCCGCCGCCGTAAACGTTAACGGTAACGTCGAACTGGCTCTGAGTGCTTGTAACGTCAAAAGGAACGTCCATTTGATGCAACAAAGTCTTCAAACCGGAAAAATATTTTACCGATTCGACTCCATTGATGGTTATCGTGCCCTTGCCGGGTTTTAAAAACACTCTGGCTACCGAAGATTTGCGTCTTCCGGTACCGATGGTTTTCTGAACTTCCATTAATTTCCCTCCTTGTTAAGGTAATAAAATTGAATTTATTTGTTAATTCTTTAAATACTGCTATGCGTCCGGATTAAGCTTCTATCTTGATGGCTTTAGGCTGCTGCGCCTCGTGCGTGTGCTTGTCGCCTTTGAATATTCTGACGTTTCTCATAAGATCGCGTCCGAGGGGACCTTTCGGGAGCATTCCCCAGATGGCTCTTCTGAGAATTTCTTCGGGATGGCGTCTCTGCAGTTCTACGAAATTTTCGGATTTGAAGCCCTGTGGATAACCGGAATGCCTGTGGTACATTTTCTGGATGGGCTTTTTGCCGCTGAGGCGGACTTTTTCAGCGTTGATTATTACCACGTTGTCGCCCATATCGAGATAAGGCGCGAACGTAGGTTTGTGTTTGCCCCTGAGTATAGAGGCCACCTGGCAAGCTAAACGGCCCACTATAGCGTCTTTCGCGTCTACCAGGACCCACTCTTTCTTAACTTCGCTTGCTTTTAACGCGTGTGTCTTCATTTCTAAAGTTCCTCCCTTAAATAATAAAGCATTTTAATGCAAGTAATTTTATATTGAAAAAAATTGTTGTTGATTAGAAAACCCTTGATTTTATTATTTTCGCGTCAGGGGAGAGACAAAAATAACAAACCATGCCTTTTTTTAATCATTTTATTATACATTATTCCCGAAAAAAAATCAAGTTTTATTTTTATTTTATTTCTATTTTTTAAAATACTTTAAAATCGGCCGATAAGTCCTCTCAGCCCGCGCATATTTTTTTAATGTATTTTTCTTGACTATATCTGTGATTTCTTATATAATTTTTCCGGAATAAACTCAAAGGTTTTTCATATATAAGGAAGAACCGCAAATAAATATAAGGAGTAATGTATGAAGGTTAAAATGCTCGGCAAAAAACCTGAATTATGCACTGCCTGCCACGAATGCGAAAACACCTGCTCCGTCGTTTTTTTCAAAACGCAGGAGATCGGGAGGGCCCGCCTCAGAATCACGGAAGATCCCGCGAAAAAAGAAAAACGCATCATCACCTGCACCCAGTGCGGAGTTTGCATCAGCATCTGCCCCACCGAGGCCATAAGCAGAAATAAAGCCGGAATAGTAGTCATAGACAAGGCGAAATGCGTCGGATGCCTTTCCTGCGTGGGGTTTTGCCCTGAAGAAGCCATGTTTCAGTACAAGGACGACACGCTTCCGTTCAAATGTATCTCCTGCGGCCAGTGCGCGAAAAAATGCCCTACGGGCGCCATATTTCTGACCGAAAACGAAGTCGCGTAACGGAGCCTTCAAGCCGATAGTATTTCCGGGAAATTATTTAAATGGAGGAAAAAAGTGGAATACAAAAATTCGATAGAGAAGATGAAAAGCGCCCATAAAATATTGAAAGAATTCACCTACTCGCCGAAAGCCGTAAACAAAGGCTACAGCGGAGAAACTCTGTACGTGAATCTTTCCACCAACGAAATAAAGATAAAGACCGTCACCGACCAGATGAAAAACATATT
>MGFH01000132.1 GCA_001791795.1 Candidatus Wallbacteria bacterium GWC2_49_35 | reverse complement strand
GAGATCCACAAAAAAGTCAGAGAGCATAATCAGGTGCGGAATAGAAGGCATTTCGGCCGACTATAAAAAAATAATAACTAAATTTGCGAAGACAAAAATACTGGTCATGGGCGATCTCATGATCGACGAATATCTCATCGGCCGCTGCAAGCGCATCTCTCCCGAAGCGCCCGTTCCGGTCGTCGAGGTCGCCAAGCGTGAATTCAGGCTCGGCGGCGCGGCTAACGTCGCCAATAATTTAAAGCGGCTCGGCGCCAGCGTCAGCATAAGCGCCGTGACAGGCCAGGACGGCATCGGCCGCCTCGCCCGCGAAGAATGCGAAAAATGCGGGATCGATTCGGCCGGCGTATTCACCGATCCCTCGCGCCCGACAACGCTTAAAACCAGAATAATCGCGCACAATCAGCAGATCGCCCGCACCGATATCGAAAGATCGGCCGAGGTAGATGAAAATATCAGAAAGAAAGTCATAGGTTTTTTGAACGCCAATATCAAAGATTACGACGCGGTAATTATTTCAGACTATGCCAAGGGCTTTATCAATAAGAAACTGCTCGACGAGGCGCTGCCGATAATCAAAAAGCATAAAAAAATAACGAACGTCGATCCCAAGGTTTCGAATTTCTACCACTACAGGGGCGTAACCTGCATTACGCCCAACCGCAAAGAACTTTCGGACGTGCTCGGCTACGAGGTCGAAGACGACGCCAAACTCGCCGCGGGCGGGCGCGCCGTGCTCAACGACCTGTCGCTTTCATCACTTCTTGTGACCCTCGGCGAAAGCGGCATGTGTCTTTTTACAAGCGATCAGAAGGCTTATATGTTTCCAGCCTGCGCGCGAGCGGTTTACGACGTGACCGGCGCCGGAGACACCGTCATATCGGTATTCACACTGGCGCTTGCCGCCGGGGCCGATTATAAAAGCGCCGCCCTCATATCGAATATCGCGGCCGGCGAAGTTGTGGCCAAACTCGGAACGTCCACGGTCGAACCGGGCGAACTTATAGAAGCCATCAAAAGTCATATTTAAGTGCCGGCCTGCCCGCCGGGATAAACGCGCGCCGAAGGCGCCGGAAATTAAGGAAGGAGCCTTTCATGAAAATACTGACCGCCGAACAGATGAGAAAGATCGATCAGAAGGCGATGAACGATTTCCATATATCCGAACAGATACTCATGGAAAACGCCGGCATTAAATCGGTTCTCGCCATGTGCGAGTTGTATCCCGGATTAGACCGCAAAAACGTCCTGGTGGTCTGCGGTCCCGGAAATAACGGCGGCGACGGTTTCGTGATAGCGCGCCATCTTTTCAATCTCGGCTGCCAGCTCAGCGTGGTCGCCACTATGCCGGTGGCCAAATACAAGGGCGTAGCGGCCGATAACATTAAGATCCTTTCCGCGATGAATATAGGAATTTACGAGATACATTCCGAATCGTCGATATACGAAGTTATGAACATGGCCAATTTTTCGGATATAATAGTGGACGCGATATTCGGCACCGGCCTTTCCAAAAAGGTCGACGGCCTTTATCTGGCCCTGATCAACGGGCTCAACAGCGTCGCGGCTTCGAAGTTCGCCGTCGACATTCCCTCCGGCATCGACGGGTCCACGGGCCTGGTCATGGGCGCAGCGATAAAAGCCGCCGCTACGGTCACTTTTGAAACGCCCAAGATCGGGCATATATTAGACCCCGGCTCCCAGTACATCGGAAAACTTTTCGTCGCCGATATCAGCATACCCAAGCCGCTTTTCGCATCAGAAGAGTTCAAGCTCAATTTGACGACGGAAGAATTCGTGAGCCGCAATCTTGCAAGACGCCATCCCGAGTCGAATAAGGGCGATTTCGGCCGCGCGCTGATAATAGGCGGATCGAAACTTTATTCCGGTGCGCCCAAAATTGCGGCAAGCGCGCTTTTGCGCTCAGGCGCGGGCATCTCGTTGATGATGGTGCCCGACGTCATTTTAAGCCAGGCGCAGGCCGCTCTGCCCGACGTCATAACGATGGGGCTCAAATCGACCACGGAGGGCGCGATAGATTCGTGCAGCGATAACGTCGAAGCCACGCTGCAGTTCATTGAATCCAACCGCGTCAACGCCGTCGCTATCGGCATGGGCATTTCCGCGAGTCCGGCAGCGTGCGATTACACCGCGGAGGTCCTTTCGCGGGTGAGGGTGCCGGTCTGCCTCGACGCCGACGGCCTGCTGGCGCTGAAAAAGCACAGGGCGAAGATCCTTATGAACCAGAATCTGAAACTCGTCGTGACGCCGCATCCTAAAGAGCTGTCGCGCGTGCTCGATATAAGCTGCGAAGAAGTGCTCATGAACAGGATCAAAATATGCGAAGATTTTTCAAAATCGTGGCGCGCCGTCACGCTCTTAAAGGGGCACCGTACGGTTATATGCGACGACGCGGGTAACGCGTACATAAACGTGTCGGGAAATCCCGCTATGGCTAAAGGCGGCATGGGCGACGCGCTTTCCGGTGTGATTGCCGGGTTCATCGCAGGCGGGGGAATGACTCCCTTCAACGCCGCTGTGACGGCGAGTTATATCCACGGCAAGGCTGGCGATCTCGCCGCCGCTTCGATCTTTGAATACAGCCTCACCACGGCTGACCTCATTGATAAACTGTCCGAGGCCATGCGCGTGATCGTTAAAAATCAGGGCGCGAATTGATCCGGTGACCGGTCCTAAGCATAAATAAATTGAAAAGTATTGAAAAGTGTTGTTTTTTTTATAATAGTTTGATATAATGAGAAGGGTTATTCAACGGGTATTTTGAAAATCGGAGGGGAATATGGGCGAATTATACGGCGCTTCAGCAACATCGTACGAGCAGAAGGCGGAAGCCAACGATCATTTCGATTACGGCCTTACTTTCGAACTTAAGGGTGATACCGATAAAGCTCTTGAATTCTTTAACAAAGCGGTCGCCTGCGATCCCGATTTCGCCGAAGCCTACAATAAAATCGGCGACATATTCATGAAAAAAGGCAGATACAAAGAGGCAATCGCTTCATATATCAAATCGGCCGAGCTTAAGCCCGACATTGAAAATACTCATTTCGACCTCGGTTGCGCTTATTTACATACGGCCAACATCCCGGAGGCCGAAAAAGAATTCAAAAAAGCCTTCGAACTCGATCCCAACCATTTTGAAATTTTTGGCAAACTCGGCGCTATATGCATCGAAAAGAAAGAATACGAGCAGGCCCTCGGCTTTATGCACAAAATGCTCGTCGCCGACCCCACTAACGTGGCTGCGCGCTACTATAACGGCCTCGCGCTTCACTCGATGGGTAAAAAATCTGCTGCCGCCGTCGAATTCGGCGAGGTTATAACCAGGTATTCTTCACTCATCAAGATCAAGCCTAACTACGCAGAAGCGAACTATTTCATTGGAATGGCCTATTTTTATAACGCGAACTACAAAGAGGCCGAGAAATTTTTAAAACGCGCCCTGGAACTCGATACCGACAAGATCGACTTCCACTACAGCCTCGGGCTGGCTTATTCCGATGCCGACGCTTTCTACGCGATGGCCAACATCCACAAGGCGCTCGCTAACGACAGCCAGGCGGAAGAATTCTTAAAAAAAGCCGCGGCGCTCGAACCCGAAAATGAAAAATTCAGAAAATATTTAATATAGCGATATTTGAATTAATCCTTAGTGAAAAAATGCCGATAATTATAGTAAGGGAACTGTAAAATCACGCCGCCCGACATCCGGGCAGGTTCCGGTTTTAACGGTTTCACGGCGCCGCCGTCGAGCGGCAGCCTAATCTTATTATAAAAATGCGAGGCGCGCCATGGCGGTATCGGCTTTAAACACATTCAATTCATCTTCCGTTGACAGGACCAGCGATCCTTCCACGATCGCGCGGAAATTAGAGAATATTTCCGCCGGCGGGAAGAAAATCTCCCGTGAGCAGAAGATGAAGCAGCTTAAAGAAGCCGCCGCCGAATTCGAATCGATTTTTGTGCATAACCTTCTTAAAAGTATGCGCAGTACCATTCAAAAAACGAATATAATATCGGGCGGCAACGCTGAAACCATCTATCAGGACATGCTCGATGAAAATTATTCCAAGATCGCCGTTAAAAGAAGCGACTTCGGAATAGCGCGCAAAGTGTATGAACAGTTTAGCAAAACTATTAAATAAATTAAGCAGTCTTACGGTCTGATTTATCGAAAATAATCAATATATCCATAGCAATAATTGAATAAGGCGCTGTTGAAGCAACGCCAGTCTTCTTTAATTATCTTATTTTTAGATATAAAAGATAAGCCATTCAATATTTTTTCAGCAATAAAAATTAAATCCACACCAGGAGGAATTATGGTATCAAACCAGGTTGAAAATCCTGACATCGACGTGCAGGGGCCGCCTAAAGAAAACGGCGCGGCCGAAGTTAAGGCGGAAAAAACAGTCAGGCGCCGCGCGAGTGCTAAAACAGCCGAAAAGAAAGAATCGGCCGGCGAAAAAATCGCGGCGGAAAAAACTCCGGGCGAAGAAAAACCCGCGAGGACGCGCAGCGTCAAACATCAGGCGGAAGGCGCCGCCGAAAAAACGGAAACGAAGAAAAAAGAGGCCCCGAAAACTGAAACGCCGGCTCCGCCGCGTTCCGAACAGGAAGACCTTTTCGCCGAAGACAAGGTTTATAAAGAACTCAACGCCGTAAAGAAAAGCGACAAGCCGCCCGTCCAGGCGCCCGCGCCGGTCAACGAAGCCGCGCCGCCGCCGGCTCAGCAGCCGCCCGTTCAGCCTCAAGCGCCCCAGCTGAAGCAGCAGGAGCCTTTCGTTAACAATGCCCCGCACAATACCGGCGGCTCGTCCGGCGGAAATTACAATTCCAACAGGCAGCAGGGCAATTATCGCCAGTCCTCGTCCGGCAACAGATATAATAACGATACCGGCAATTATTCCGGTTACAGGCAGAACTCGAACTCCGGCTCAGGCTCTAATAGCGGACAGAACTCGTCCTCGAATTATAATCAGAACCAAAATCAAGGACAAAATCAAAATCAGGGCCAGAATCAAAACCAGAACCAG
>MGFH01000131.1:4832-7503 GCA_001791795.1 Candidatus Wallbacteria bacterium GWC2_49_35 | reverse complement strand
ATATTGTCATGGCCTATTATCGACGAATAATGGAAGTTGATACGACCGGAACTCTATTTGAGATCGTAAAAAAGGACATCTATGAAAAAACTATCGCAGAAAACCTCTGGCAATATTTCGTTGAAACTATTGAAATAATTTTCAAAGAACTTTACGACGAAGGAAAAACTATCGTGAAAAAAATCAAAAACACTAATGTTTTCAAAACCATCAAAAAATAGCAAACCGATTTCGGAAAATTACTTGAATGCCTTAATTAATTGTGATAAAACCTGTTTATAATGGTTTTCAGGTGCGAAACTTAAGTAAGTTAAATTGCAATTTTATATACTGACAGCAGGTTTATTCCTTACACCCATGGGCGTCTTTATTGATGGTAAGCCATGCCGCGCAGCCGGTGCTGTTTTGCGGAATTGTGGCTTCGCCTACTATACTTACTATAACGCACGCAATACCGACGCCGGCAATGCTGGTTGTTACCGCTTTGTATTTAGCATCGGTAACGCCGCCGGATACGGCGCCAAGTTGCTTATCGGAAAGTTCCGGATTGGAGTTGGCGGTGTCGGATAATTCGGCGCGCGCCTCGAAAAGTTCTTCGGCGTTAAAGTTGAACCCTGCGGCTTTAGCCGTCTGGATAATTTTTTCGGCGGCTTCGTTTTGCGTTTCGGGCTTAATGCTTTCCATAGCGGCTAAAAAGTTTTTTCTGACGGTTTCGTCCTGTTCTACTTTGCCAAAAAAATTTTTAACGTTTTCTTTGCTCATTATTTCTCCTTAATTGATGCAGATTATAAAAACAACCGGATCGAACCGGTCGTTAAGAACATCGTGCTGACAATATTTATTATATTCTATTTTTTTACAAAATTCAAGTTAAACATTATATGCGGCTGATTCAGAAAAGTTACTTGAAAGCCCGAATTAATTGTGATAAATCCTTTTTATAAGAGTTTTCAGGCGCAAAACTAAAGTATAGTAAGCGAAATTAGTTAGTTAGTTAATTTTGATTTTTAACTCTTAATATGCTATAATAAAGAGAATTTTTTCAACCGCCGGTCGGAAAAATCAGCTGGACTAACTTAGTTATCATGGAAAAATAAAAAGATGACCTTGAAAGGTAATTTTAAAAATTTAATTAATTTTATGAAACTGGCGTCTGAAAAATATATTGGAAAGTACTTAAGCAGCAGGCAACGGAGAGCGATAAATGAAAAAAGGATTCTTCTCCCTGGGTTTTACAGGCCACGTGCTGGTGGCTGTAATATCAGCCGCGTTTTTAGCGGAAATATTCGAGAACGCTTTTATGAACCTCATAAGAAGCCTTTTCCCGACGGATATCGTACTCGAAAAAATTTACGGTTCGTCCCCGGGCGGCTCGGATATCACCATAGCCAATATCTTGCTTGCGACAATACTTTTATGGCTCTACTGGCGTATAAGGCCTATATCGAAATTTCTAAAAACATCTGACGAGCGGTTGAGGGAACCCGCCCTTCAAAGATTTAACGCCATTTATAAGACCATCATCATTTTTTTCATTTTAAGCTCGCTCTGCAATTTATGGTGCTTTCTGTATAAGAACTACGGCAATCCCGCGTTCTCTTATTCATATATGCCGTATTTCCTTGCAGGCGAGCTTTTCAGGTTTTACTACTCGACATATTTTACGGTGCTGTATCTCGAGCCGCTTCTTTTTTTAAATGTAGCTGCCGGATTTTATGATGATAAAACGCTTTACGCGAAGAAAAAAGGGCTCGCCCTGAGCATAAAAGCGAAACTTTATTTAATGATATTCAACCTTCTCATAATTCCGATGATCATGATCGCATGTTACGCTTTTTTAATTCCGGTACCCTATTTCGCGGCGGCCGACCTCGATAAAGTGATCAAAAATTCGCAGACATTTTTATTCGATCTCAGAAAATGCAAAGTATATACAACGATAATTATTATCGTGTCGCTGACCTACGCCATCGGCTATCTTGAAATGCTTTACAAAAGCATTAACAGGCCCCTGGACACGCTTCTGAAGAAAATGGAACAGCTCGCCTCGGGCGATCTCGCCGTCAAGACGACCGTTCTATCCGACGATGAAATAGGAACGCTTAAATATAATTTCAACGTAATGGTGGAAAGCCTCGCTGAACGGGAGCGGCTGCGTGAAACGTTCGGCAAATTCGTTTCCATAGAAATAGCCAGGCATCTTATGGCCTCGGATAAAATAGACCTTGGCGGCGAGGACATAGAAGCGACGATACTATTTTCGGATATCAGAAATTTTACCGCGATGAGTGAAAAAATGACCGCGCGCGAGGTCGTCAATTTTTTGAATGAATATTTTTCTTTTATCACGGAGCCTATCATGCAAAATAAAGGCGTCATAAATAAATTCATTGGCGACGCCGTCATGGCGTTATATATCCCGCATCTGGGCTCGACCGATCACGTAGCAGACGCGGTCAGAAGCGCCGTCGGAATGCGCGAGAAATTAAAACTATTCAACGAACTGAAAAAAATGCCTGTAGAGGTCAGTTTCGGCATCGGCATACACACCGGCGTCCTTGTGGCCGGTAATATCGGGACCCCTGCGCGGCTCGAATACACCGTCATCGGCGACACGGTCAATGTCGCATCGCGAATAGAGTCTGAAAATAAAACTTTCAAGTCCGATATT
>MGFH01000131.1:0-4811 GCA_001791795.1 Candidatus Wallbacteria bacterium GWC2_49_35 | reverse complement strand
CGTTCGAAAAGTGCGAGCCTGTTTCGGTTAAAGGCAGGCAAAAGCCTTTGATACTTTATAAAATCGTATAAATCGGGAATAGACCAGGAGCGGCCGTTACAAAATAATGAACGAAAAATATGAGATCAGGCTTTTAAATCACGCGGAAGCCGAAGCCTTTAAAAATATGACCTACGGACGGTATAAACCGTTCATTGCCTGGATGGACAATGTTCTCGGAAGACTTTTTGCGGTCGGGCTTTATTGCGAAGGCCGGCCGGCCGGGCTTCTTCTCGCCCTCTGCCTTTCATCGGGAAAAAAAACCGATATACTTTCGATATTTATTGAAAAAGAACACCGCGGTCAACAAATCGCGATTGAAATGCTTTATTTTTTGACGGATAAATGCCGTGAGGCGGGAATTAAAACCATAAGCGCTTTTTATTTTAACGATCGTCCGTTCGTGCCGGTCATAAATAATTTATTGGATAAATGCGGATTCGCCCCGGCCGAGCTGGAAGTGTTTTTCTGCAAATGCGATAAAAATTTCGCGAATATGCCGCTGATCGAATATACTAATCTGCCGGCCGGCTTTGAAACGTTCAACTGGAAAGATTTTGACCCGGTATCGAAGGAAAGGCTCAGGATCGAATGGCAAAGTAAAGAATGGTTCGACGAAAAGCTTTCGCCTTTTACGGGCGAAAAGACCATGGTCGACGGATTAAGCCTCGGGCTTCGCAGGGGCGATGAGATCGCCGGCTGGACCATATGCAATTATTACAGCGAGGACACCATATTATATACCTCTATTTTTATAATGCCCGAGCTGCAGGGTACGACTCTAGGCATCGCCCTGCAGATGATCTCGATCAGGGCGCATTTGCTTACCGGTCTCGCCCTGAAATATCCTTTCGGCCTGTTTCAGGTAAGATACGATAATTCAGCGCGGCTTAAAACGGTCAAGAAAAAATTCGCGAAATACTCCGTAGAACAATACGATCAGATAATACGCAAAAAAGATCTACAGTAAAATAGCCGCCGCAAAAAGTCTCAGGATAAATGGCTCATATAAAACAGTTCAGGATAAAATAGTTAAAAAATAATATCTCATAATAAAATTTATAAAGTTAAAAGAGCCCGCATGAAACTAAGCATTGAAGATAAAAAGAAAATAGCCGCGAAAGCATCTTTTTTAGAAGATCGGATCGCGGGGTTCGTCAGGGCTTCGGGCGGCGGCGGCGGCGGACATAGCGCAGGCGATAATACCGGATCCGAACTTTTGCAAAGATGGAAAAAGTTAACATCGGACGGCTCCGACAATAAAGGATTCGAACGCCGTCTGAAACTCGCAGGAAAAAGTTCGGATGAAATGAGCGAACTTGCAGGCCCGGTCATATGGAACGACGAAAAACCTCTGCCGGAATGGATCTCAACGCTCGAAGAATTTTTAGAAACACTTCCGGCCTCTTACGATAAAATTTGCGAAACTCTGCCGGCGCAAACTCTGACAAGCGATCATGACGAGCCTTTTCAACACGTCTGGGCGCCGTGGCTGGCGCTTTGCCATAAATTCTTCAAAGCCGAAGCGGGAAAGGCACGCGCTTTATTAAGTGAAAAGGCCGAAGCTTCGTGGCTCAGCTATATATTAAATTTAATGAATAAAGAATTCATTCTATGCCTTAATTCGGCGTTCGATCTGATTAGATACGATGGTTTCGACTTTTTAAAAATGCCATCTGCCGCTTCGTTTCCGCCGGGCTCGAAAACCCGCTACGATAATTTTTGCCGCGCCATGCTCGAAGGCGGCTGGCTCGATTTTTTCAAAAGATATCCGGTCGCGGCCCGGCTCATATCAGTTTTTTGCCGGCAGCAGGCGCTTTATTTTGCGGGCGCGCTTAAAGATCTCGAAAAATACGCCGGCAGTATCAGCGATACCCTCAACGGCGGAATAGATTTCGGCATCGTAAAAGATATGGAGACCGGCCTTTCGGACCTTCATAACGGCGGCAAAAGCGTTATCAGGTTTGAATTTGAAACCGGCCGCGCGTTTTTTTACAAGCCGCGCTCTGGCGAGATCGATACGCTATGGACCAGCATTTTAAATTGGCTCGCATCGAAAATGAGCGGCGTAAAATTCAAAACGCCCGTTCACGCCGATTTCGGCGCGCGCACCTGGGTCGAAAATATTCCGGCTTCAGATTTAAGCAAAATAGAAGACGCGCACGCTTTTTATTATAAGGCCGGCGCTATATTAGCTTTGAGCTATACTCTCGGCGGCACGGACTTTCACCAGGAAAACCTCATAGCCTGCGGCGGCGAACCCGTTTTAATAGACCTGGAAACGCTCCTCAACCCGCTGGTAAAACCTTTCAATTATATCAACATGAGCGGCGACGATAAAAAACTGTATCTCGATCTCGAGCACGACTCGGTTTTAAGGACCTGCATGCTGCCGCTGTGGATGCCCGTCTCAAAAGACGTTTCAAGGGATTACGGAGCGCTTACGCCCGACGATAACGCTTCTTATTCAAGCCGGGAGTGGCTCGACGTCAACACCGACGCTATGAGGCGCGATTATGTCGATCGTAAAAACAATCCATCGCCCAACGTCCCGCGCATCTATGGAACCCCCGTCAGCGTGATAGAATACAAGGACGATATTATAAAAGGATTCGAAGACGCGTATAAACTAATTATGAATAACCGCGCGGAGTTTTTAAGTGAAAACGGGCCGCTCAAAAAAAAAGGCGGCGCACGCATGCGTTATTTAACAAGGCAGTCGCAGGTATACGCCGATATGATCGACCGGCTGAGATCGCCCGCCCTGATGCGCGACGGCGCGGCTTTTTCGATAGAAGCCGAAGGACTCGCCAGGCCGTTTTTAAACGACGCGGCCGAAGAGCGTATAGAAGCCGTCTGGAAGGTATTCGACGCCGAAAGGCGAGCCGTGCTTTCATTGAATATTCCATTATTCGAATTTACTTCCGCCGGACTTGCGGTTTTCGACGCCGCCGGTGAAATTCTCGGCGATTATTATTTAGAAACCGCCATAGAACAGGCCGAAAGACGCGTCATGAAATTGAGCGCCGGCGACATGGAATTCCAGTCGAATATGATAGACGCATCGCTTCTGTGCAGGTTTCCCGGCGAAAAAAATAAAAATACTCCGCTTAAAAAGAAGAACAACGAAGCCGCCCTTAAATTACCGCCGATCTCAGAAAAAGAATATATAGAAACGGCCCGGCTGATTGCCGAAGAAATAGCCCGAAGAGCGGTTTACAGAAAAGGAAAGCCGCAGTGGCTCACGCTTAAAACCGATCCGGCTAATCATATCAATTATATCGGGCCGGTCGATATAACTTTATACGAAGGAATCTCAGGTATCGGCCTTTTCCTGTGCGCGTACGAAAAACTGACGGGCGATAAAACCCATCACGAGCTTGCCGTGAACTGCTTTTCGGATATCAAAGAAATGTTAAACGACGGAGCCGCCGCCGCCGCGAAATCATCGCCCGGCTACTGCGGTGGAATGCCAGGCATTTTATGGGCGCTCTATAAATCGGGAAATTATATCCGAAACGAAGAATTAACCGCGGCTGCTGAAAAAGGCGCAAAACTGCCGGCCGCCTCCTCGCTCGAAAACGACGGCGCGCCTGATATAATCAGCGGCGCGGCTGGAACGGCGCTTGTAATTATGAGCTTATACGAAGCCGGCGGCGAAGAAAGCCTCCTGGAGATGGCAGCAAGCTGCGCCGAAAGTTTGATTAAAAAACGGTTCAAATACGATAAATGGAAATTGTGGCCGTCGAGCCACGCCCGCAGGCCTCTCACCGGCTTCGCGCACGGCGCGGCGGGATACGCGCTGGCGCTGGCTAAAGCCTACGAGCTCACGCGTGCCGCGGCGTTCAAAGAAGCCGCGCTCGAAGCCGTCGATTACGAAGCTTTCAGCTATATGCCTGATTATAACAACTGGCCGGATTTCAGGCATAACCGCGACCTGAAACCCGGCGAAACGGCTTTTATGGCCGGCTGGTGCTCGGGCGCGCCCGGCATAGGTCTTGCCCGGCTCAAAATGCCGCATGAATTCCACGACCGGCGGGTGAAAAACGATATTGAAAACGCTCTTGCATTCACGCTGGGGTTCAAATCCTTCAGCGGATCGCGCGACCATTTATGCTGCGGCGGCGCCGGCCGCGTCGATTTTTTGATCGAGGCCTCCCTGGAACTCAACAGGCCCGAGTTAATGGAAGAGGCTAAAAAACAATTTTCATTCATAGTTAACAGAGCCTCGCTCAACGGCAGTTACACGCTCCCGGTCGAAGAATCGAAATCGATCTTCACTCCGGGTCTTTTCACGGGGCTTTCGGGCATAGGCTTAACGGCGCTCCGGCTTATCGATCCGAAATCGATTTCGAGCGTCCTGGTCCCCGGGCGATTATAAAAAGGCTTTTGAATCAAGCGCTTTATCGAGTTTAGCGGCGCCGTCCGGCGAAGCCATTTCATCTATGGCGAGCGATGCCATGCATACGATCGCGGCCGTCGTAAAATCGCCGCGTAAAAATGTTTTTCTGTGCTTTTTATCGAAAACTTCAACGTTCAAAGCCGCCGCGCGCAGTATTTCGCACATCGCGCCGAACGCCCCGTCCGAAAGGGGCGGCGTTCCCTTATAATTATTAATTCGTCCGGCCGGATTAATTTCAGGCGGCCTTTCGATACCGCAGAATTTAAAAAACAACGAGCTGTCATAGGCGCCGAACGCCTCGCATATTCCGGCGTAATCGGCTATAAGTTCGTCGTGCGCGTGATTTCTCATGGAACCCAGGCATCTTTTA
>MGFH01000130.1 GCA_001791795.1 Candidatus Wallbacteria bacterium GWC2_49_35 | reverse complement strand
TTTCTTCGGATATAATTTTTCAGTAGCGGTCTGGGTAGGATACATCGCGTGCTTTGGAATGGCCACTGAAACGGGCATAATAATGCTTGTATATCTACGCGACGCGATACATACGCGCGGCGGCCTCGAAAAAATAGAATCGCTTGAAGAACTGAAAAAAGCAGTAATAGAAGGAGCCGTACACAGACTCAGGCCTAAGTTATTGACAGAAGGTACGGCTATAATAGGCCTGGCTCCGATGCTTTGGGCGAAAGGCACCGGCGCGGAAATAATGCGTCCAATGGCAGCTCCCGTTATGGGAGGGCTTCTTATGTCCGACGAGGTCATAGATATTTTTCTTCCCGTGCTTTTCTATCATGTCGAAAAATACAGGTGGGAAAAGATCCATTCGGTTAAGCCGGAAAAAAAATGTTGAATTTTATTATGAATTATGCGCTGCGGAAGAGCTTTCTTCGGGCGGAAAATATTCTTCGACGTCCTCGTTAGATGCGTTCATATTCGAAAGCGCGATCAGATTGGCTATGCTCGAGGTTTCGGGCGTGATCTTATTTCTGAGCTTGTGCACGACGCGTTTGAAGGCTTCTACGACCTTCGGGTCGAACTGGCTGCCTGCGCACTTATCGACTTCGTTGAGCGCCTGCTCGAACGAGAGAGCGGTCTTGTAAACGCGGGCGGTCGTCATTACGTCAAAACTGTCGGAGAGGTTTATGATGCGCGCGCCGAGCGGTATGGCATCGCCCTTGAGTCTGTCGGGGTATCCGGTGCCGTCATATTTTTCGTGGTGATGGTATGTCAGCGGCGCTATCTTTTTGAGGAAGTCGACCTGGTTCATTATGGTGAGCCCTAGTTTCGGATGGCTCGAGATCATGTCGAACTCGTCGCTGGTGAGCGAGCCTTTTTTCTGCAGTATCACTTCGGGTATGCCGATCTTGCCTATATCGTGAAGCAGGCCCGCGAAGCGGATGGTTTCAATATCTTCCTTTGAAAGGCCGAGTTCCTTGGCGATGGCGACCGAGTATTCCATTACGTTCTTCGAGTGGCCGTGCGTGTAATGGTCTTTAGCGTCTATGGCGGCGGAAAGCGCAGTTATCGTGCTGGTGTAGTTCTTCTGCATGTCGCCGTAAAGGCGGGCGTTTTCGATCGCGATCGAGGCGTGGGAGGCGAGCGTCTGAAGAAGCGTGATCTCGGACTGGGAGAAATGATGGTACTTGTTGAAAAAGCACAGGATGACCCCGCGTCCGCGGCCCTTGACGATGAGCGGCACGGATATTATCGAAACCAGGCCGAGCGATTTGATGTAATTTTTATCTTTAACGCTGTCGTTCTCGTCGATGTTGAAAACCGTTACCGGCTCGCGTTTCGCTATCGACTCGCCTGAAATTCCCTCGTCTATTTTTATACGCTGCGTTTTGAAATAATGGTCTGTTACGCCGTAGGACGCCTTAATGACAAGCTCGTTCGTATCTTCGTCGAGCAGCCTTAAAAAGGCGACTTTCGCGTCGATGAGCTGCGCGGAAATGGAAACTATAAGTTCGAGGACCTTGTCCAGATCGAGAGTCGACGTAAGCGTGCGCGAAACCTCGAACAGCATCGACATTTCTTTGATCTTGTGTTCCATCAATTCGTACGAGCGGGAATTTTCGATGGCGATGGCGACCTGCGAGGCGAAGGTGGAAAGCGTGCGCATGTTGTCTTCGCTGAAGCCCGTCTCGGTCGTCGAGCTGACGTTCAGAAGTCCTCTTATCTGGCCTTTGATGAACAGCGGAAGGACGAGAAACGACTTGATCTGAGGGGAGTGGACCTGGAGGTCCTCATACCCTTCGCTCACTTCGTAGTCGATCGAAATATTGTCGTGCACGACGTATTTTTTAGCTATATCGCTGTATGAGTTCACCACGATCTCGCGGACGCTGTCGATCGTCGAATGGCTGAGGTTTTCGCGCGAAATAATATTGAGCTTGTAGTTGTTGATATCTTCTTCGATAAAGAACGCGCCGACCGAAAATTCCATAAGATCGGACAGGGCGTCCATCACCAGTCTGAATATTTCGGTGTGCTTGAGAGTCGAGTTGAGCGCCTTGCCTATTTCGTTGAGTTTTAAAAGTTCGTTTATCCGCTGCTTTTCAACGACGTTAAGCTGCGACACGGTTATGGCGTTAGCGGCCTGGCTGCCGAAGAGCATGAGCGTTTCGAGGTCGCTCTCGTCGAATATTTTGGCCGAGGAAGTTACGTTGATGACGCCGATGGATTCGTTCGCCGATACCAGAGGCACCGAAATGCCCGAGCGCACGTTGGCGCGTTCGGAGTAATCGCCGAACGGCGGAAAGAACTTGACCGAATAATTGGCGTATTCGGCCTGGGTTATCGAACTTTTATAAGATTCGTGTATCGATATGATCGGCGAGCATTCGTTGGCCGCGGAGCCGGCGGTGCCTTTACCGCGTTTGATGCGCATTTTCTTCGCGTCGATTTCTTCGGGCAGGTTACGGGCGGCCTCGATATAAAGCTCGTCGCTTTTTTTGTCGAGCAGCAGAAGCGCTCCGCCGTCGCCGCCGACCTCGAGTATGGCCATGTCGAGTATGTATTCTATGAGCTTTTCATAGCTCATCTGGCCGGAACTCATCGCGCGTGTGACGTCGAGAAGGCTTTTGAGCGACTGAACGTTGCGGGCGAGCGATGTCTGCGCGCTGAGGATGTTTTCATATAAGATGGCGTTATAGATGAAGGCCACGACGTTATTGACGATGACGGCGAAATTGTTCACCTGTTCCGGCTGTAGTTTGCGAACCTTGTGCGAGAACAGGTAAACCATGCCTATGTTGTGGTTTTTGATCGTGAGCGGCGTGGATATGAGTTCGGTGACGAAATCGATCTTCGAGGCGGGAAGCACCGCGTTATGAAGTTCTTCGGCGTTCACGACCTTCAGGCTGTGCGTGAGATCGAAGGTAGGGTCGATCTCAGAGTATTTTTCGCGTATCATTCCGAGCATGTTGTTTAAAAAATAATTTTCGACGCGTCGTTTCGAGTGGAAAAAAACCGCGTGTTTATGGGCCACCAGAAGCGCGGCGTAATCGTAGTCGATAGTTTTCTGGATGATCTTATGCATTTCGCGCCAGATTATTCCGGGATCTTCGACCGTTTTGATATTGGCGATAACGTCGTTGACGAGGTTGATATTCGTTATTTTATCTTCGAGTTCGTGGTTAAGGAGCGAAAGCTGCATCTTGCCTTTTTTATTGCGGCCGAGATCGATCTCTCGCTCGTTAAGGGCGTTTTTAAGGAGATCTACCTCTTTTTTCAGCTGTTCGTTCTCATGGAGAATTTCTAATGTTTTTTTATAATTGTCTTTCATTGATTTCTCCTGAACTGCTTTAGATCGCCGCTTTCGTTGTAGCAGACGCGGTTGCGTCCGCTATGCTTCGCGTGGTAGAGAGCGTCGTCCGCCGCTTTGATCAGCGTGTCGTTATCGCAGGCGCCTGGATCGGTAAAGGAACTAACGCCGATGGAAACAGTGACCTTCAAAGACAGCGAACCGTTCTTTGATTTGACGATGTAATTGTTCTTCTCGATTTTGTCGCGTATACGCTCGGCAAGTCCCAGAGCGCCCTGCAGATCGGTTTCCGGCGCCACAAGGATGAATTCTTCGCCGCCGTAGCGCGCCACGATATCTATCTTTCGCGCCTCGTCGTTGAGGATCTTGCCGGTAGCGCGCAGGACGTCGTCTCCGGCCTGATGGCCGTACATGTCGTTGAACGATTTGAAGTGGTCGATATCGAGCATGATAACCGCGAGCGCAAGCGAATAGCGGCGTGCACGCTGGATTTCGGTCGAAAGGTGCGAATAGAAATATCTGTAGTTGAACACGCCCGTCATGCCGTCGATGGATGCGAGGCGTTCGACTTCGTTGTACAGCCTGGCATTTTCGACCGCCGATATTATATGGTTGGACGCCAGAGTTAAAAACCTTATGGCGCTCACGCTGAGTTTTTCGAGTTCGCTGCCCGATGAGAACAAGCCCAGGTAGCCGTATATGTTATTGTTATAATTAAGCGAAAGCCACATGGAAGATTCGGTGTTGATCCTGAGTTTTTTTTCGGTTTCGTCGTCTTTGAACTTTGGCGTTTCCTTTATGATCGAAAATTCCGACACGTCTTCGTTCAGATTTTCCTTCAGCTGCTCGAGGATAGCGCCGAAATTCGATTCGAGGTCGAAGCATTTATGCGAGCCGGCGGCGACGATTCTGAAGTTGGCGTGCGAAACGGCGATCACGGGAACGACGCTTTCAAAGGTCTGGCAGATGATCTTGAGCGAGACCCGCAGGATGCTTTCGGCGTCGAGGGTTTTGTTGATGGCGTTGGTGAGTTTGTGCAGGAACTCGAACCCGTTTTTCTGAGCTTTCGTTTCGTTGAACAGCAGCTCGCGTTCGTAAATTATCGAAATGGGCGTGGAGATCGCTTCCACAAGGTTCGCGTCGATACGGCTTTCGGCGACCTCGGCCGTTTTAATGTGCAGCAGAAGCATGGCGCTGAGCCGCGAATTGACGAATAGCGGAAAATAAAGGTAACTCATTTCCGCGTCGATATTATCGGATACTATGTGGCGCGATATATCGAAAAATTCGGTGTTTTTGAATTCGAATTTCTGATCGCTTAATAGTTTGAGTATCTTAGCCTTGCTGAGTTTATACTGAAACCCCGGCTGGATGATGAAATTGCGGTCTGCGGGATTGTAGATGACCACAGAGGCGCCTTTTATTTTAAGATGGGTTTCCAGAATAATAAATATTTTCTTGAACGCGTCGTTAAGCGACAGCGAACCAGCCAGGGCGCTTAAAAGCTCGTTGGTTATGAACATTTTTTCGAAACCGGACATTAATTAACCTACCTTTACGACGGTGAAAGCGATGTCGTCGTCGAATTTACCGCTTTTACCTGTATGGGATTTGATCTCGGCTGAAATGATTTCTTTTATCTCGTCACAGCCGGTCCCGGCGCTGCTTTTAATAAGTTCGCACAGACGCTGGCGGCCGAAAGGCTCGCCGGCGGGGTTTTTGGCTTCGGCGAGGCCGTTGGTGTAAAGCAGAAGTATATCGTCCCTGTTCAGGATGAGTATCCCTTCTTTGAAATCGGTGTTTCTCATGACGCCGAGCGGCGAGTTGCGCGATTCGTGGACCACGGCGCTCGCGCCTTCTTTTATGTAATGAATGACAGGGCAGTGCCCCGCGTTCGAAAAAGCCGCCCGGCCGGCGTTAGGCGATATCTGAAGCAGAAACAGCGTTATGAAGTTATATACGTCGATGTCCTCGCAAACCAGGTTATTAAGATCGAACATTATCTTGCGCAGCTCGCCGTTATAGGAGCAGACGGTTTTGAGCTGGGCGCGCAGCATGGCCGCCGTGACGCCGGCCTGTATGCCGCGGCCGCTTACGTCCGCGACCGCGACGGTAATGTAATTGCCGGAAGTTTTGAACACGTCGATAAGGTCGCCGCCGCAGTCTGCCGCCTGCAGATATTCGGTGGCTATGCGTATTTTTGTGGTTTCAATTTCAGCCGACGGCGTAAGAAATCGGCGTATCGCGTCTGCGAAAACCGTTTCTCCCGGGAGTCCGCCGTCGCCCGTTTCTTCTTCGACGGGCGTCACGGCGGCCGGAGCTGGTGGAGGCGGAGCCGCGGCCTGCCTGGATTCGATGTCTTTTTCAAAAGTGTCGCTGACGCTCTGGACCTTTATTATGTTAAGAGCGAGCGAGAAGAAGTTGGCCAGCATCCACATCAGCTCGTATTCGTCGTCGCCGTATGAGAGCCTGTTGAATTTGTCGTAAAGGACGATCGCGCCGCATACGAGGCCCGATACGCCGCTGAATGGTATAACGGCGAGTTCTTCGCCGGTCTCGAATACATTTTTGCGAAAATAAGGCTCGTTCTTTTCTATTACCGCGCCTATCAGCCCGTAGCCGCAGGGCAGTTTGAAATTCGCCGCGAAATCGGCGTTGAACCCGGCGCAGTCTTCGACGTACAATTCGTTTTTGTGGTGGTTGATGCCCAGGATCACGGCCTGTTCGATGTCGAAAACGCCGCAGTAGGAGTTAAGAGTAATGTCGAGGAGTTTTTCGTAGGAGCCGAGCGAGACCAGCGAATGGCTCAGATCCAGCACTTTTGAGAGCCGGCCGGCCTTTTCGACGACCTCGTTCTTTTCGCGCTTGAGATCGTTTATCATTTTCTGCATTTTCTGGTTCACGGCGAGCGTTTTCATGGAAAGGGCCGTCATGTGGGCCAGGACGTTGACCGACAGCAATTCCTGGCGCGTGAGTTCGAACTCGTCACGCGAGAATATGGCGAAAATTGAATATACTTTATTTTCGAGGAAAACCGGCACTATCAGCGAGCCCTTCAGTTCGGCTCTTTTCGCCGTCATATAGCCGGCCGGCGCGTCGGAAGGGCTTTCGTGGTGCTCGAAATCGATGAAATCGGCGATATTGAACGCGGCGCCGCCCGGCCCCCCGCCCGCGAAAAAATAACGGGAAATGAAAGGTTCCAGCGCTTCGGACAGTTTTATGAAAATATCCTCGCTAAGCCGGTAACGGGAATTGATGTTCATAAGGCAGCGGCCGCCGGCGTCCTGAGTTACCGAGACGGCAAGATCGGCTTTTTCGAAGCCGTTCAGAAACGATTGTATCGTCTTGAATATCTGTTTTTTACCCGAGATCAGCCCGAATTTCTGAATGAGCTCGGATATCTTGTTGAATTCCGACATTTTAACGCCCCGGACCGGTATTTTTTTTATGCAAGCATAATTATACTATATTTTCGATTTATATTCAACCATTAAATCAGATAAAAGTTAAATAAAATATGGAAAAAATATAAAAAATAGTTGCAAAATGTATACTTCATGTGTTATAATAAAATGATTTTAAAAAAAGACACGAGGAGGTGAACCAATGCCACGTATTAAATCTCAGATAGCCCGTCTTAAAACCAATCAGAGGGACAACGTCGTCAACAAGACGAGGAAATCGCAGTTAAAGACCGCCATAAAGAAATTTGAAGCGGTTTTAGCTACGAACAATAAAGATGAAATATTAAAAGCTACGAAGCAGGTAGAAAGCGTGATCGACTCGACCGCGCGTACCGGCACGATACACAGAAATAAAGCTTCGCGCACCAAATCCAGAATCCAGAAACAGATCAACAAGATCATGGGCGCTAAATAATTATTTTATCGAATATTAAATTCAGGCGGGCTTTAACTCCCGCCTAAAATTAAGCCTATTAAAATCCAGCTAAACCTGATTTTGATAGGTTAGTTTTTGTAAGCGGTCAAAAAAACTAAAGTGGAGGCAAAAGATGACGAAATTAAAACAGGTTTATAAATGCATGCTTTGCGGAAATATAGTTGAGGTTTTGCACGAAGCGGGCGGCGAACTTTCCTGCTGCGGCCAGGCAATGAACCTTCTTAACGAAAATACGGTCGACGCGAGCCGTGAAAAACACGTTCCCGCGGTCGAAAAAACCGCGAACGGCTATCTTGTAAAAGTCGGCTCCGTTGCTCATCCCATGGAAGAAAAGCATTTCATCGAATTCATCGAATTGATCGCCGACGGCATCGTTTACAGAAAACACCTGAAACCCGGCGACAAGCCCGAAGCCGAATTCTGCGTAAAGGCCGAAACCGCAGAAGTACGCGAATACTGCAACCTGCACGGCCTCTGGAAGGCGTAAACCCCGGCGGCCCCGGTTTTATAAAAAAATCTGAATTATCGAATTATAATAAATAGAAAGGCCTTTTCGGAGGCCTTTTTATTTACGCGTGCATTTATATTATTGACACTTATTCTAATTTATGCTAAAATCAGCCCGTATAATTAAAAAAAACGATTCTGGAGCGGAAATGAAAAAATCTAAAGTGACAGTTTTAAAAGTTAAGCCTGAAGGCATTTTAGGCGATATCGACAAACTTATGTGCATGGCCGATTTCAAGGGCGCGCTGGACATAAAATCCGGCACTATATTAAAAGACAACATTTCATGGCATTTTCCGATGCCTGGCGCAAACACGACGCCATGGCAGCTCGAAGGCGTCGCGCGCACGCTTAAAATGCACGGCTACAAAGACGTGGTGTGCGTTCAGAATAAAACCGTCGTCACTAACGCCTTCAAGGGCGAAGACCTCAATAAATACGTGCCTTTATTCAAAAAATACGATATACCGGTTCTGTACAACTTCAAAGATGAAGACATGAAATGGGTCGTCTATAAGCCGAAATTCAAAACGCTTGTGCTGCACGATATTTTCCCCGAGGGAATAATGGTGCCCGACTACTTTTTCGGCCGCAACATAATACACCTTCCGACGGTCAAATGCCATATTTACACTACGACGACCGGCGCCATGAAAAACGCCTTCGGCGGCCTTTTAAACACCAGGCGCCACTACACGCATTCATGGATACACGAAACGCTCGTCGATCTGCTGGCGATCCAGAAAGAAATTCATTCCGGCATTTTCGCAGTAATGGACGGCACGACCTGCGGCAACGGCCCCGGTCCGCGAACGATGTTCCCGGTCGAAAAAGACTATATGCTGGCCTCCGACGATCAGGTTGCGATAGACGCCGTGGCGGCTAAAATGATGGGGTTCAATCCCATGGATCTGGCCTACATCAGGCTCGCCGACGAGCACGGCCTCGGCAACGGCAGGCCTGAAAACATAGAGGTCGTCGGCGAAGACATATCGAAAGTTAATTTCAATTTCAGCGTGGGCGATAACTTCGCCAGCAGCGTCGGCGACGTCATGTGGTTCGGCGCGCTGAAGGATTTCCAGAATTTCTTCTTCAGAACTCCGCTGGTAAACCTTTTCATATTCGCATCCGAATTCTACCACGATTATCTGCGCTGGCCTTTCGTCGACAGCAAAAGTTACGCTCGCTGGCTCGCGGAATCAAAGTGGGGAAAGCTGTTCAAGAAATATTAAACGATGAAAAAGATCAATTTAATAATTTACGAAACCGCGGTAAACCGCTTCAGCGCGGCTTACCTGCTTTTTATCCTCGAAAAGGAAAAATTAGCGGATAAATTCACGCTTTATTTTTTCGAAGATAAAAAAGACATCGAAAACATATTCGATAAAGTCCATATACTCCCGGCTCCATGCGTTTTCATGTTTTCGTTCATGACCTCGCTTCTGGACCGCGTCTGCGAAAATATCGCCGAAATTAAAAATTCCATCGCGGCAGCCGGGGCGTTCGATAATTCGATCATTATCGCGGGCGGGCCGCACGTTACCGGCGACACGGAGTCTGGTCTTAAAATGGGCTTCGATCTTGTCTTTTCCGGCGAGGCCGAATACAGCTGGCCTGATTTTCTGCGCCGGGCCGCCGAAAATTCCGGCGCCGGAAAATTCAGGGAAAATATACTTTCGCTTTATTCATCGCCCGTAGTCGCGGACGCGCGGCCGGTCGATCTCGACATGTACCTGCCGTTCGGCGATATTTACTCTCTGGTGCCGCCGCTTGAAATAATGCGCGGCTGCTTTTACAACTGCCGTTTCTGCCAGACGGCGACCTGCGAAGTCAAATACCGCAGCCTTTCTTCCATAGAGGAATTTTTCGCCGAATACCGCCGCCGCGGCTTCAAGCGCCTGTGCTTTATCTGTCCTTCGGCCTTCCATTACTCTGCGGAATCGCCTTCGCGTATCAATCCGGCGGTCATAGATTCGATGCTTGAAATGGCCCGGGAAAAATACGGCATTAAATATATCGAATATGGAATATTTCCTTCGGAGGCGAGACCCGAAACCGTCAGCGACGAAACCGCCGCCATCATCGAAAAATACTGCAGCAATAAAAGGGTATCGATAGGCGCCCAGTCAGGCGACCGGGGCCGCATCGCCGAACTTCGCCGCGGGCACGGGCTCGACGCCGTTCACGCCGCCTGCGAAACGCTGCGGCGCCATAAACTCACCGCTGTCGTCGATTTCATATTCGGCTTCCCTGAAGAGAGCGAGGAGGAGCAGATGACCACGCTCGGGGCGATCAAAGACATCCACACTAAATTCGGCTCGCGCATCCAGACGCATTATTTTCTTCCGCTTCCCGGCACGCCGCTATATTCTTCAAGGCCGGCCGCCATCGCGCCGCGCGCGCTGAAACTTCTCGAAAAATACTGCTCCGGCGGCATATGCACGGACTGGTACAGCGAAGGCATCGCGCAGTCTGAGAGAATTTGCAAAATTCTCGACGCTTTTCAAAATTTATAAAAAAATTATCAGCCTCTCTTTATGGTTCCCGACTTTATTTCTTGACATTCTGGACTTTATTTATTGACTTTTAAGAAATTATTTAGTAAATTAAATTAATTTAATTTAAGTTGAGTTAAATTAACATGATATTAACATTAAAGTCCTAGAAATTGTATTCAGGGCATATTTTCGAATCAGGAGAAATTTTATGATAAACATATATTCCCGCAATTTTATTTTTTTCGCGTTATCCTTTATTTTCATATCGTTATTCGTTTTCGGCTGCGGGGGCGGCGGCGGATCTTCAACGCTTTCCTTTTTCGACGCGCCTTCGAATATATCCGTTAAACTGACGATGATGAACCGGACGTCAAACGCGGCTTACGTGAGCATTCCGTCCAACGCTGTCGGCACCGTCAATATCAGCGTTGTAAGCATTAAGTCTGGCAAGGAAGTCGCCAATCAGAACGTCGATTACTCTTTAAGCGCTTTCACGTTCGATAATCAAATTCCGGCCGGCGATACTTATTCGGTCGTCGTTACCGCGCGCCTCAAGGAACGCGCTAACGACATCTACGAATCCATCTGGCAGGGCGCGGGAAAGGTAACCGTGCTCAACGCCGAAAAAGCGGCGAAAACTCCGGGCGCCAATGAAGTCGCGATCGCGCTTAGTTTCATAACCATCGAGTATATAAAACTTTATCCTACTAAAATAATCTTCGACCCGGCCATGCCTGTGGCTGAAATTACTACTTCGACCTTGATACCCTCCTTCAAATTATCGGTACTCGACCAGTTCGGCAACGTAATGACATCCGAAAACAGCCTTATAACGGTCGGCCTCGAAAACGGTTCGTTCAAAGATTCGTTATATTCCAAAAACCTTATAAACGGCTCGGTTTATTTTTCGAACCTTGCCGTGGCAAGCCTTATTCCTGACTCCGCGGGTTATGTGAAATTAAAAGCCTCTTACGGCTTGCTGACCGGATATAGTTCGCCCGTCAAGACGGCGGGAGTGGCCATTCCAGACTCGGCCGTAGCAGGCTATCTTGACGACGGCACTGCCGCGGCGGCCCCTTCAGCCCCGCCGAAATCGAACGCGCCTCTGGCGAATAAGACCGTAAAACTCGTTTGCAACAGCCTGCAGTACATCACGACGACCGACGCTTCTGGTTTTTTCAGGTTCGACGTAAAAGCCGGCGGCGATAATGTCGCAGCCTATATAGAATTCGTGAACGCGCAGGGCGTAACGGTGAAACTTTCAACAACCGTCAGCGGCGGCCGGATGAAACTAGCCAGGATCGTTATCGACTCCACAGGCGCGGCGCGCCTTTTATCTTCGACGCTCGCCGGCGCGTATAATTCGGCCATCGATGCCGCTCAGCTTAAAAAGGCCGTCGACGATGAGATCGCGTCGAAAAGCGCCTCTGGAAGCGCGGCGGGCGTCAGCGGCGTCGCATTAGATTCGGCCACCGGACAACCGATCCCCTCCGCGGTAATAACCATAGGTCAGCTCGGCCTCAGCTCTCAAACCGACGCGGCCGGCCGATTCAGCATAATCGCCGCCGCAGGTCAGCTCGCCGCCGGAGAATACGTTATTTCCTTCAGCAGGACCGGATATTTAAGCGCTTCAAAATCAGTATCGGTCTCCTCTTTCGATTATGGTTTCCTCATCGATGCCGTCACTGTCGAAGCGCCCGCCAGGCTGAACGCGCCGCCTTCGATCGCCATAAAATCGGTCGCCGGCGCGTCACAGAACATTTCTATAGTTTTTGATCTTTTCGACGCCGACGGCGACCCGTGCAATATCGAAGTCCAGTATTCGCTTAACGGCGGCTATTCATATCTTCCGACCGTTAACGCTGGCGGCTCTCTCGCTAACGCCGCTCCCGGATCAGGCCTCAGCGCGGTCTGGTTTTCGGCTTCCGACTTCCTCACCAGCCAGGCCTCGGTCCGTATTAAATTAATTCCGCGCGATAACGCTTCGACCGGTTCGGCCGGCGAATCGGCGATATTCGCCGTCAACAACGAGATCGTCGATCCCGAGAACAATCCGCCCGTTATAATGGGCGTAATGGCCTCCGGCGCTGCCGGCGACATCGCCGTCAGTTACGATCTTATAGACCAGGACGGCGACAGCTGCGCGGTCGAACTTTATTACTCGCTCGACGGCGGGGCGACGTTCACGCGCAGCGCAAGTTATTCCATCTATAACCAGAGGGCGTTTCCGGCTGCCGGCCTTTCTTTTGTGTGGAATTCGGCTCTCGATTTCCAGACCGAGGAGATGAACGTCAAACTGCGTCTCACGCCAAACGATTCGAAAAGCGGCGGAACTCCAGGCGAATCCGGCGTTTTCACGGTCAATAATATTAAGAACACTCCGCCCGTCATTCAGAATTTAAGCGTTTCGGGCAATTATAAAGATATTTCGCTGACTTTTGATCTTATCGAATTGGACGGTCATTTATGCACCGTCGAGGTCGCCTATTCCATCGACGGCGGCGCGAGTTATATGACCACGGCGCATCTTTCCGGCGAAACGTCCGGCGTCGCGGCCGGCCAGGCTAAAACGCTCATCTGGCATTCTTTTTATGAGTTTACTTCGACGAATAAAAGCGTGTTCGTGAAACTCACGCCTTCCGATAAATACGGCTACGGCACCGAGGCCGCTTTCGGGCCTTTCGATGTCAATAACGGCGGCGGAACGCCTTCTATCGCTAACCTTAACGTTTCAGGCACATCGCAGATTATCGATATCTTATATGAATTGATCGATATCGACGCGTCTGCTTCCACCGTCGAGGTTTATTTTTCGCTCGACGGCGGCTCGTCTTTCAAACAAACGGGTTATGTCGAAGGCGATATTCTTGCGGTGACGCCCGGCGCAGGTAAATCCATCAAATGGAATTCCTACGGCGATTTCCGCACCCGCGAAAGCAACGTCGTGCTGAAATTATTGCCCATAGATAGCATGGGCGCCGGCACCGAATCGGTTTCACTTCCGTTTGAAATAAACAATAACGTAAACCGCCCCACGGTCGCCAATATCCGCACCAAAGGCGACTCAGGCGAGATCATGATCGCCTATGATATTGACGACCTTGACGGAAGCACATGCCAGGTGATGTTGCAGTATTCGACCGAAAAATCCGGCGGCTATCTTTCCTCGATGTTCGTGACGGGCGAAACGGCCGAAGTATATTCCGGTGTCGATAAAACCCTCACATGGAACTCTAAAGGTGATCTTTCCGGCAATTTTGACAGCGTGAGCGTGAAACTGATAGTTTTCGACAACGAAGGTTCAGGCGCGGAGGCCGTTTCGGTGCCGTTCAAAGTTTACAACAACTCGACGAGCTCGATTTTCATTAACTCGGTCGCCGGCGGTTCGCAAAATATAACCGTAGATTTCAATTTAACTGATATTGAAGGCGATTTATCGAATATAGAATTTTATTATTCCCGCGACGGCGGTGCTGCATTCATAAAAACCGCTAACGTAAGCGGCTCGGTTTCGAATGTCGCTCCGGCGAATAATCTTACGCTCGTATGGCAATCGGGACTCGACATAGTAAACCAGAAC
Organism: Candidatus Wallbacteria bacterium GWC2_49_35; assembly: GCA_001791795.1. Classification (GTDB taxonomy): domain Bacteria; phylum Muiribacteriota; class UBA9980; order UBA9980; family UBA9980; genus UBA9980. The sequence goes on along the minus strand of MGFH01000130.1, from coordinate 16,453 downwards.
GCTTCCGGAGTTCTGCTGAAAATAGCCGCGCTCGATTCGAATGGCGCACTTCAAAGCGAGAAAATATCGCAGCCGTTCACCGTAAATAATTACATTCCGCCTGTAACTCCTCCGATGCAGGTGGTTTCAGCTGAATTTACCAAAGTGTCCTCTTCTAATGCCGTAAAAATAAATTTTAATGCTCAGGTAGACCCTTCGTCAATTATAGATATTTCAAAACTAAAAATAGGCGGCGAAATTCTCACGCCTAGTTCTCCGAAATTAAATGCTCCCGGCGGCAGAAATTTTGCTTTTTATGGCAGTACCACCATTTCCGGCAGTTCGATTATAATCAGTCCGGTCGATTCGATGGGATTCGGTAATCAGGACTATATTTTCGGAGTTACCGGCGATTTTGTCGCCATAAAAGGCCTTGAGATCATGTCCGGCAGCGGCATTAAAAATACTTCAGGCATGGAAACCCAGCCGACTGCGGCGCCGATGGCGATATCCAGAAGGCTTTCTTCGCCGGCGGAGCCAAGTCCCGTTCATTTCAGCAATGCAACCAAGTTGTTTGAAGTGCCGGAAACTTGGCCGCTCAACACTTCCGTTGCGGGCTATATCGACATATATATCGGCGCTTCTGCGCCCGCCGATTCGACTGCGCCGTTAGCTTCCAGCGACACCACCGATACGACATACCATGTATTTTCCGTTACTCTCGATTCTTCATACCCGCCCGGAAATCACGTCTATTACAGGTTCGTAAGTTCCGGCGGCACCGTGAAAGGCGCCTGGGCCGATTTCGGCGCGATCCCTGACCCTGTTTCAGTGTTCGAAGTTTCCGGCGCGCCGAATATTTCGTGGTCTAACATTAGAAGCGAAGCGGACGTTTTATCCAATACTATCGGCCAGAGCGGCGACCTTATTTCTTTATATCAATACGACCAATACGGCGACCAAATATATTTATATCTAGGCGTTTCAAACGCCGCCCCTGAAGGCGGTTTTTCCGCCGGAAGTTATTCTGTCACTGATAATTCCAGTCCAGTGAGCGTAACGGGCGGCAATCAATTTGTTTTTACGCTGAGTAATATTAACGGCGTTGAATCAAACTACTACACGGCCGCAACGATGCTTTATCAGCCGCCCGCCGAACTTAACGGCACTAATATGGCGATTAAAAATAATTCAGGCGCCTACCAGTTAAAGCCGCTGGCGAGCGACGTGATCCTGACAAAAGACGTCAGAGTCTATACGTCTGATAACGTAAAAATCGCGCGAATTCCCGCCGGAACTTACGCCGCCGGTTCGTTTATAACTTCATATTCAGAAACGAATTCAGCTTCGAGCGTTAATTCTTTCACCACTTCCGGCGCGCTGAAATTCACAAGCGTCGATTCTTACGGAAACGAATCCGCTTCGTTATCCGGACCGGATGTCGACATCATAAATCCCGCTGTAATAAGCTGGTCGAACGCCGGCGTGTCCGATCCATTTATAAAACTTACGACTATGTTCGGCGCGACCGGTGAAACGATACAAATTTTTGCGAAATCCGGATCGGTATATACCCCGAACGGCTCTATACTCGCCGGTGCTTTGGGGTTTGTGACGACAAATGTTGCCGGCGCCGCTAAAATTCCCGCCGGCAATACCGTTGCCTACGTGTATGTCAACACTTCAGGAAACGAATCGCCGATACTCGACGATGGATTGGTTCCGGGGGGGCCCGAACCGTCAGTAGTGTCAAATTTGAGGCTTATCTATAACAGCGGAAATTATGAGATAAAAAATACAGGTTCGACAGTTAACTTCAACTATAATCTGGGAGTGTGGGTTGGGACGACTGGCATAGGCGTTGTTGACCGCACGGTTTCGCCCGGCATATCGGGCGCCTCCTTTCCAGCCGCGAATTCATATATAAATTCATCCAAATCACCAGCATCACTCGACGACGGTATCGCCCTCGCAGGCGGCAATCTTCAGTTTACATACTTAACCGGCGATGGCAATGAATCCGATCTCTACGATGTTTCGGCCGTCGTTCCCGGCGCGCCTTCATCGACAGATCTTTCGGCGGCCCGGATCAGGTACGACGCGTCGATGGCATACAAGCTCTTCGCTTATCAGGCCCCGGTTACAATCGCGGCCGGAACACGCATATATATAGGCGGTCATACCGCTCTGAATTCGGCTGTAGCAGATTCTTTTGCGTCCGCCGCCTATTCATCCGCGGCTAACGCTCTGGATGCGAATCCGGATGGAACCGGAGGCGAACTGGGTTTTACGGTATCCGCGAACGGCAATGAGTCGACAAAATACTATGCCGGCGCAGTTCCGGACAGGCCAGATATCGGCAATATAACCTGGCATAACGCGGCTTCGGCGTTCAAGTTCCAGAACGTCATGGGAACCTCAGAAGAAAAGCTCAGCCTGTATCAGAAAGACGGTTCGTCGTATTTACTCAAAGGCAGTTCCTCTGTCACAGGCCCATATAATTCGGGAACCGAATATACGGTGAGCGGCACTCCGCCGTTGATAATCGGCGGAAAAGAAGCTGCCTATACAATGGTCAACGGATCGTCCGGCCACGAATCGATGGTCTCCGTAAGCGCCGTCGTTCCCGCCGCGCCTCAGTACGCCGAAGATTTGAGGGTCGGTTACGACGGCTCCGGAAGTTACCGGGTCAAAAATATAAGCACCAGCCAGGATTTTTCCATTCCTGCCGGCCAAATTTTCAACGTTTATATTGGCAGCATTCATACGGCGCGCCCGGTAAGCGCTTCTATTACCGCTATACCCGCGAACGGCGGCTTCGGGGATTTTGAACTCACACAAAATTCCGGCGGCGGCGCGCTTAAATTCACTCTGACCGACGACGCTTCGGGCAATGAATCCGAGGCCATAGCGCCGACGACGGTGCCGCCTTTCATCTCGTATCAGGCGACAGTCGTTCCGGCTGATGAAAACGGTTCCGGCAATTCGCAAAATTATATCAACAATAACCTGGCGATGTCGGTATTAAATCCGGTTTCGGCGCCTTCGCCGACCGAGCAGCTCCAGATCGCTTTCAACACCACAGCCACGGACGGCACAGCGATACTGGAATTGATCAATCCGAACGACGCAGGCCAGACCGCTAATTTAAGCGGAACTATCGTCGGGCCTTCCGGAAATCAAAACGCAGAACTGACCCTTATCACCGGAACTCCCGGATCGACTCTCATAGACGCTCTGGGCGCCGACGGCGGCGTCAGTTTCCTGGCCTCGAATCTATGGATTGAAAACGCTTCGGGCAACGCGTCTACGCGCGCCTCCGGCTCGGGTCTGTTCAGGTATGACACGACTGCTCCATTTCCTGCCATGGTCACGGCCACTCTCGCCGTTGACGGCGTTTTCAATCATAATGGCACAGACAAGCTCGAGATAGTATTCCCCGAAAATGTTTATTTCACTACTGCGCCGGGCGAGTCGAATATATTTTTTCCCGTTACCGGCGACGGCTTCGGCGGCGGGGGTTCATCTTTCGCAACGACTGCGACGACCATAACCGTTACCGCGCCTGATGAAGGCGGAGCTAACAGCGGTTCCATTAAACAGGCGGGCATTTACAACAGTACCGTTACCGCGGCCGGTTCGGCGTCCGGCATTTACTTCACTCCAAGTTTAATAAAGGACGCCGCCGGTAATTACCTTATCTCGCCAATAAGCAGCACCGGCGCGCTCGACGTGCAGTAAACGGCTCATTTAGAACTGTCTAAATAATAAAAAAGGGCGCCGGCTTAATCCGCGCCCTTTTTTATTGTTCGGCTTTAATAAATCGTTGTTAATAAGTTTGTTTTACTTTCCGCACTGTCCGCCTTTACAGTTCATTTTGCCGGCTTTCATTTTAGATTCGCCGCAGGAGCCGCTTTTGCAAACTGACTTGCCGCTTATGCCGCAGGCGCTCTTCAGTTTTTCGCCGCAGGTACGGGCCTTCATAGCGCACGCGCCGCCGGCGCATATGCAGTTTTTGTTTTCGAATTTTTTCACGGCCGCCTTTTCACAGGCGCAGTTTTTAACGCTTTCGGCCATTTTTGCGCAGGAATTGCCGCAGCCGGGCTTCGCGCAGTTATCGCCGCAAACGCAGTTTAAGCATTTACATTCCGTCATATTACATTTCTGGCTTTTAACAGCTTTTATTTTGCCGGAATCCGGGCTGCATTTAACCGCCATTTCACATGCAGACTGACATTTTTCAACGGCGACAGCCGTTTTTCCGAGGTCACGTGCGAAACCGCGCTCGCCGCTGAACGCAGCTGAAAACGAAAACACCATAAACGCCATCACGAATAACAATACCATTGATTTTTTGAACATAATTTTACCTCCTAAATTAAGCGAAATAATGTAAAACGGTTTTTAATTAAAATGAATTTTAACTTTCAGCCGGTTTTTTCGCTCTGCCTGAATGTAATGCAAACGTGATGCCAACTCCAAAACTAACGAAATTAAGATATTTCAAAAATTTCATGTTGAATTTCGACAAAATTGTCGACAAATGTGTTATAATTTTACATCCGTTATCGTTTAAATGTGCGATTTGAACAGAAAAATTTGCAGGTATAATAATTGCATATTAAATAACGGTGATATGGATTATCGCGAAAACATTAAAATTTGAGTTCAAGGCAGCCGGCGTATATCTCGATCAATGATCCGGCCCAAAGCGTTTATAAAATTGATATTTAAAGGAATTAAATTATGCCGCTTAACATAAACACTAAAAAACTTACAATATTCATATTGATTGTCTTTTTCATTTTAATTTCGTTCGAAGTGAACGAACGGTTTTTCTATGCGATCGAAAAATCGAAGGACGCCGCGATCGAAGGCACGACAAAAAGCCTTCTTCAAGAAGTTATATGGAACGACAACGAGTTCCGCGACAACCTTCGCAAATTCCTCGACGGGATCAGAAAGGACTTCAAACCCGGAGACGGCCCCGACGCCGTTAAAGATAAATACGGCGCGCGCGAAGTTTTTTTTATAGATTCGGACGCGACCATAACAGCCACCGGAAGCGGAGAAGGCGCCGGAGCCAGATTGAACAGCCATTTTCAGTGCAACCAGGTAGTAAGCGGAAAAGTAGAATATCATTATTTCGGAATAAACCCCGACGTGCATTGCGAAAAAGATGTTTTTGGCATCTCTTTCGCAGCCGGCGATAAAACGGTCAGAGTGACCTTTGAGCTGAAGAAACTCGAAAAATTCTTTAACCGCGATAAACTTAAAACACTGATCCAGAGCATAGCCGAATCTCAGTCGATGGAAGCGGTCGTTCTGCGCGGCGCAGAAGGCGGGCAGCTCGCTTGCTGGCCTGAAAATAAAGACGCTGATAAGAAAGGCTGCGTCGAAAAAGAATATATTATCCAGCTCAACGGACTTTCTTTGCTTAAGATGACGGCCTGCTCGAAGGCCGACCCTCTTTCGGCGCTGAAAAGGCAGAGCAAGTTAGTATATTCGATAATTATATTTTTGTTTATAACCGCATACCTTTTGATCGAAAGATACTCGCGTCTGAAATCTTCCATGGAAAGCCTTAAAAGCGATTATTCGAACCTAAGTGAATTCAGTTTCCGCGCGCTTTCCGCGTTCCCTTTTCCGGCGGTCATAATCGAAAATAACGATAAAATAAGGCCGCTCAATTCCGCCGGAGAGGCGCTGCTGGATTTAAAGGAAAAGTCACGCGCCGGAGCCGAATCTGATTCGCGGGCCGCATCCGACACGCGCGGCCCTGCATACGCGGCCCTGCCGTTATCGCAAACGCGCCTTTTTAAAGATAACGGCGATCTCGCCGGTTTTATCGAAACGTCGAAAGGATTCAACCAGGCGGAGCTTTTAATTAAAACCGCGTCTTCGTCGTTCCGGCCTTACCGCTGCCAGCTGGTCAAGGCCGGCGGCATGGCGCTTTTATTGTTCATAGATACCGCCGGCGAAAAGAAGCGCGAAATGCAGATCGGGATCAACTCGGAACATAACATGGCGGCGCTTTTCCTCGCCAAACTCGCCCATGAACTGCGCAACCCGCTCAACGCAGTCTCGATGAGCCTGCAGATGGCGAAAAACATTCCATGCGAGATCGAATATAAAAGCCAGGCGGCCGGGCGGATAGATTTCTGCCTCGAAGAGCTGGAGCGGCTCAACCGCATCATTAAAAACTATCTGGGCCGCCGCCCTATGGAAATAGAACTCAAAAAGGTCGACGTCAACGAGATCGTCTTATACGCCTCGTCGATAATAAAAAATTATATAACTGACGGCGGCTATTCGGAAAAAGTCGGATTAGCGGTCGATATAAACCGCTCAAGCGTGCCTGTGAACGGCAATCACGACCTGCTGATACAGGCTTTTTACAACGTGATGATAAATTCGGTCCAGGCGGCCGCCGAAAATGCAGCTAAAGCCCCGGCCGGCAAAGGGTTTATAAAGATAGAACAGACGGCCGGCGATAAGAGCGTCACCGTGACTATTACCGATAACGGCGGCGGCATCGCCGACGAAGCGCGCGATAAAATTTTCGAGATAGGCTACAGCACGAAAAAAGAAGGCAGCGGCCTCGGCCTGGCTATTGTGTCGGAAATCGTGTCACGCCACGGCGGCGTTATCGATATTTCCAGCGCCGGCGGGACCACGGCGGCCAGGATCACATTTCCAATATATGGAGGAACGATATGAAACGCTCAATTCTTATAGTCGACGACGAGCGCGCACAGCTCGATCTGCTCGCGCAGTTTTTCGAATTGAAAAAATACGCCGTGCATCGGGCTTCATCGATGAAGGATGCGCTCGATAAAGCGGAACTTTACAGTCCTGATATAATCCTGACCGATTTCGCCATGCCCGGCGGCTCCGGGCTTCAGCTGATCGTCGAGGCGAAAAAACGTCTTCCGTCGGTTTCCACTATAATCGTCACGGCGTACGGCACGATAAAAACCGCCGTGGAAGCCATTAAAAGCGGGGCCGACAATTTCCTCGAAAAACCCGTCAACCTGGAACTGCTCGAAGCCATGACCAACAATATGCTGGACGGAAAAAAAGTGGCCGTGGAAAGGGACGTTCTGAAGAATTCCTCGATAGATCCCGCGCCCGCCCTGCTCGGCAACGATCGCAGGATGAAGGAGATCGCCCGCATCGTACAGACCGTCGCTCCGCTCGACACGAGCGTGCTTATAACCGGTCCGACCGGAAGCGGAAAGGAGGTCGTCGCCGCCGCCGTCTGGCGACAGTCGGAGCGTTCGGGACGGCCGTATTTAAAGATCAACTGCGCCTCCATACCCGAAACCCTCTTCGAAAGCGAGCTGTTCGGCCATGAAAAAGGCGCGTTCACAGGCGCCTCTGAAAGGAAAGCCGGCATAATCGAAGCGGCGAACGGCGGAACCCTTCTTATGGACGAGGTCGCCGATCTGCCGCCGGGAGTGCAGCCGAAGCTTTTAAGATTTTTAGAGTCCAGGGAATATTACCGCGTCGGTTCGTCGAAACCGCAAAAAGCCGACATCAGAATGATATTCGCCACCAAAACCGACCTCGCCGAGGCCGTCGGCCTTAAAACGTTCAGGGAAGACCTTTATTTCAGGATCAACGTCGTCAATATATCACTGCCGCCGCTCAAAGAACGGCGCGGAGATATTTTTCTGATTTTTGAGCACTTCGTGAAGGTCATTTCTAAAAAAATGAACCGTGCGGCGCCCGCCGTGACGCGTGAAGTGAGATCGGCCATAGAGGCCTATGACTGGCCCGGAAATGTGAGGGAGATGATCAACTCGGTCGAGCGTGCGCTCATATTTTCCCGCTCGTCTTCGCTCGCCGTTTCCGATATATCGCTTTCCGCCGCCGCCGGTTCGGCCGGAAGCCGTGCCGAAACCATATTCAGGCTTTTTGGAGGCAATCTGAACGCCGCAACGGCTGAATTAGAAAAAATTTATATAACCGAAGCGCTTAAAAACGCCAGAAATCAAACTGAAGCGGCCATATCGCTCGGCGTTTCGGAAAGGGTTCTCAGATACAAAATGAAGGCTCTGGGCATAACGCCGGTTCGAGACGCCATTTAAAGCCCCGTCACCTTTTATCGAAACACGCCATGAATATGAATAAAACGCCGCCGGGAAAATTTATCTGTTTTTTCCCCGCGGCGTTGACATTTATTTGATAGTCTGATAGTATAATACCGTGGCAAAAGGCTTTAATTTTTGCCGCGCGCTTTACGGCGCGCATGTCCTTTATGAATAAAAAAAAATTTATAAACAAGGAGAGTAATAATGAACTCTGTGAAAGCCACCAAACCCATTATACTACTTATATTTTCGGTATTTTTATGCCTTATAGTTTCCGGCTGCGGCGGCGGCGGCAGTTCGGCTCTTATAAGCGGCCAGCCGTCTTCCGAACACGCGCCTTTTTCGTTGAAACTTCAGATGCTCGGAAACACTTCCGAAGCTCCGGGATATGCTCTTCCGTCCACTGCGGCGGGCGAAGTGGGCGTTACTGTAACATCGCTTAAAGATCCCGCCCGCAGGGTTACTAAAAGCGCGTCCTATGGCGCCGGTTACATAGTTTTTGAAAACGACCTTATTGCGGACGATACATATTCAGTCACCGTAAGCGCAAGGCTGAAAGTCTCTTCTGGAGACACTCTTGAAATATGGACTGGAAGCGTTTCTGCCTTCAGGCTCTACGATGAGGATGATCTGATTAAATATCCCGAAATTAACACCGTAAACATAGGCCTCCAGTTTTCCGGATATGAAACGATCCAGATCGTGCCTTCGAAGATAACGTTCGAACCGGCGCTCCCCGTTTCAGGGCTCACTCCCGGCGCCTCGATTCCCGCGTTCAGCGTTAAAATGCTCGACCAATACGGATTTTCAATACTTTCGACATCTTCGTCCGTTACCGTTTCGCTCGTAAACGGAACGCTCTCAGGCGCGACCTCCGCGCACGTCACCGGCGGCGCAGCTTCGTTTTCAGGCCTCACCGCCTCCGCGCTTTCGCCCGACGCTTCCGGCAAAGTTTATTTGAAAGCCTCCTACGGCTCGGCTTACGGTCTCAGCTCGCCGATACCCGCCTCCATACTCGACGCTCCCAACACCACCGTGGCCGGGTATATAGAATATACCACCGCGGCCGCGCCAGGGCTTAATCGTGCTCCCGCGGTTGGAAAAGACTGCTCGATCTACGTCGATGGAAAATTGTACGAAACCGTAACCGATTCGAATGGTTTCTTTAAACTCGACGTCCGCGTCAACTCTTCGGCCAGCATCGCCAAAATATCCGCGATCGGCGTTTCCGGCACCATGGAAAGCACTGACGTGCCGGTCTCGCCCTCGAAATTATACGCCGCCCTGACTTCTTTTTCGGCTCCCGGCGTCGGCCGCATGCTCGTTAAAGACGTGGGCCCGTTCGCAGGCATTATTCCAGCCGACATGTTAAGGCAGCAGGTTGACCAGAAGATCGCCGAGATCAGGAGCTCTTCTACCGGCCTCCTGTCGATTTCCGGCCGCGTAGTATCCACGAGCGCGACCTCGGTAGGCCTCGCCGGCGTTAACGTTTCTGTGAGCCCTGGCGGCCAGAGCGTTCTGACCGATGCTTCCGGTTTTTTCAAACTCACGGGTCCGTTCACGGCTTCGTCATACACCCTTACCGCTTCAAAATCCGGTTATGACGGAGATAGCAATCAGATCAACATAACCACGAACGATTACGGCTTCGAATACAGCGGCATGATTTTCTATGTCGCCGAAAAGATCATTGTAAAAACGCTAAGTTCCATCTCCATATCGCCCGCCGGCACGCAGTTGAATACTGACGGCGAATACGGCCTCGGCTCGGTCAACGCCATAGCCAATTACAGCGACGGCACCAGCGCATCGATCGTTCCCGCCTGGTCTTTAAAAAGCGGCGTCGGCAGCATATTCGGCGCTTATTACATCGCTCCCGCCACCGCCGGAACGGCGGTGCTGACGGCAGGTTATACCGAAGGCGGCGTTACGAAAACTGTCGATTTCACTATCACCGTCGTCGCGCAGGTTAAGCCTTCGTCCCTGCTGTTGAATAAAGATAAAGACTCGGCGCTCGTGAACGCCGTATACGATCTCAGCCTGATAAAGGCCACCGTGTACTATTCCGATAATTCGAGCAAAGAAGTCGCCGTTACCTGGACCGCTAAAAGCGGCGGCACTCTCACGACCGATAAATTCACTTCCGATACGGAAGGAATTTTCCTTATAGAGGCAAGTTACACCGAAGGCGCCGATACGCTGACCTCCGGTATAAGCCTTATCTTTACGCAAACCGTCACATTCGAAGGACTTCTGCTCAGCAAACACATCGATACTATCGAAGTCGGCGCAACTTACGACCTTTCTTTGATCAAAGGATACGCCGTATATTCGAATATGACGACGAAAGAAGTTACTATCGCGCCGTGGAGCCTCGTCGATACCGGCTCAGGCTCAATTTCCGGCAATATTTATACCGCGCCGCTTACCACAGGCATTTTTCCGATAGTCACATCTTATACGGAAAACGGAATAACGAAGGAATCGGTCCTCGCGATGAGCATAATCGACTCGAGGCCCTCGCCGACGTTCACGGCTCAGATAATTTCCGAAAACACCGTTAAAATGACATTCAGCGAAGATATCGACATAAGCGCTTTAGACCGTTCTAAAGTATTATTGAATTCGGCCGCGCTTGCCTTATCCGACATATTGCTCAAAGATACCTCCGATTCACGATCGGTTTATCTGACATGCGCCGCCGATTTCAGCGTCGCCGATCAGACCGACGGCATCGCAGCAGGTGCCGGCAAAGGCCTTGAATTCGGCGTCGGCTGCGGCATCAAATCCGCCGCCACGGGCAGGGAAGCCGTCACCGCGGCACCCGTCAGCCTCGCAAAAGACACAATACCTCCGTCGAAGCCCGACTCGGCGATTTTATCGAAACTGATGTTCAGCAACGGCCAGGGATTTATTCTCGCGCTTGACGCCATAAGGTATATCGAAATGTCGCAGCTCGAATTTTACGCCGGTACTGATATCCCGACTTCGTCAACGCAGCCATACGCCTCGGAACTGCTCTCGGCCAAAGGGCACGCGAAAAGTGACATCATCATATCAGGCTTCACGCCCGTTTCCGGCGGATCGATATATTATCGCTTCAGGGACCGCGCGGGTAATATCTCCCAATGGGGTTCATACGGCGTAATTCCCGCGCCTCCCGCCGGCGCCGCTCTTACCTGGAGCAACGCTTCGAGGTCGGTCAAAATATCCGGCGCCGCCGTCGGCAGCGAAGGCGACAGGCTGTTCGTATATTATGCGAGCTCGCCTGCCGCGACCATCGCGCTGAAAGGAACTTCTACGAATGCTCCCGCTGGCGGATTCACATCCGGCACTTCCATCCTGATCTCCGATACTACCATACCTTCCGGAAGCACTGTCTCCTACTCCATAATGTCGCCGCTTAACGTAGAATCGCAGATAGTCGCCGATGGCGTCATTCCCGCTCCGCCTGTTGAAATTACTTCTTACCTGCGCCTTATACACGATCTGCCGAACTACGCTGTCGGCAACATAAGCGACACAACTTCGGTCAACATTTTTAACGACCTTCGCATCAGTGTAGAAAGCGGATCGCCCGCGACATATACCGTATTGGGACGCGTGGCTAAAGGCACGACCATAGGCATAGGCTCGACGCCTTCGCTCGGATCTTACTTGACGCCCGAAAGCAAGAGCGTCGACGGATTATACGAATATTCCGGCCTGGGCGGATACTTGAAATTTTCATACGTGATACCCGGTTCTACGGCGACCGACGGCAACGAGTCCGAATTCGTCACCAGCGTTCCCGGAAACGGCGTTCCCGGCCCTTCACCGAACGATTATATGAGCTGGAACAACACCGAGCTGACCGTGAGCATAACCACGGGATTCGGCTATTACAACGATGTTATAAAAGTATTTGAAATAACCGCCGCGGGAGAGGTAATTTATAAAGGCTCGACCGAATCCGCCCCACAGGGCGGCTTTGCTGCCAATTCCGTGCTCAGCGTGGGCGGCACGCCCATAGCCTCGACAAGCACCGTCGCGTTCGCTGTCCGCTCGGGAGACGGCAACGAAGGTAAAATTACGCCTAAAACTGGCACAGCCGCGCCGGCGATCGGTAAATAATTGATTAAAACCTGGTCAGCATTCTAGAATGGAAAATTTATGCCCGTAAAAGAGAAGACACGCGCCGGACTCGTCGAAAAATTTGAAACCTCTGACGATTTCCTGCGCGCGGCCGGCGGAAAACCGTCGGCCGCCTCATTGACCGGAGGCTTCGAAGCTACCCGTAAAAACGAAATCCTGACGCTTTTCATACTTTTTTTGATCGCTTTCGCGTGGGGCTTTAATTACGTTGTCGTCAAAAACGTATATTCCGCGGTCACTCCGTTCACTTATTGCGCTTCGCGCTTTCTGGCGGCCGGATTCATGCTGATGGCCCTGGCGTATTACAAACTGGGAGCCAATCCGCTCATAACCAACAGAAAAGACCTGGGTATGCTGGCGCTGATCTCCCTCGGCGGCTTCGGCGCGAGCAACCTTTTAATGGCCGTGGCGCTCGAATATTCGCCCGCCTCGACCACTTCGATAATTTTATCGACCTCGCCGCTGATAACGCTTATCATCGCGCCGGTTTTCAAGATCGACACTTTCAGCTCGAAAAAATTCCTGGCCATTTTATTTTCACTGTTCGGAATTTATTGCATCTTCATGGACGGACAATCGGTCGCGGCGGCCGGGTCGAAATACTACTACGGCATTATGTTCGCTGTTTTATCCACCATAGCGTGGTCGATTTACTCGATCTTTTCGAAACCGCTGCTTGAAAAGTATTCCCCGCTGGTCCTGACCGCCAACGCCGTGTTCATTTCGTCGATTATGATGATACCGTTCGCTTTTGACGGGCTTGTTTCGACAAAGTGGCTGAACCTTCCGGCGTTTGTTTACGCATCGTATGTTTTTTCGATATTTTTTTCGACGATACTTCCGATGATCTTCTGGAACATCTGCATCAAAAAAGCCGGGCCGGTCACCACGATGACGTTCAGCAACCTCACTCCCGCATTCGCAATGCTCACCGGATATCTGCTGCTGCACGAACCGGTCAGCGCCAACCAGTTAACGGGTTCAATGATCGTAATAATTTCAGTTATAATAGCATATATTTAAAAATAATTGGGTCAAGGAGACTAAATGGCAGCTTATAAGATCATATTCCCTTCGAATATCAATTATTCATGCCTATGCTGCGGCGCCTGCTGCCAGAAGTGGGAGATACCCGTGGGTGAAGAAGAAGCCGCGCGCTTTCGCGAGACCGACTGGCACTCATCTTTTGTAAGCGCCGCGATGCCCGAGCCGGACCTTGTCCGCGACGGCGTTTATGAACCGCGGGAAGAGATAAAGGTCGAGCTTAAAAAGATCAACTACTTAAATTACCATTCCAGCCTTAAATATAATTTTAAAATGCGCTCCGATAAGCAGTGCATATTTTTGAAAAAAGACAATCTCTGTCACATGCACGCCGAAAAAGGTTTCGACTACAAGGCTTTCACGTGCAAGACATTTCCGGTGAAACTTCTTTATCTTCCAGACAACGTCGTGCAGGTCAATTATTCATTTTTCTGCCCCGGCGTTTATTGCGACGGCAAACCCGAATACGATACCGCTCACATCGAAAAACTCATCGAATGCGACAACGACAGAACTATCGCCGAACCGCGCCTTGAATTCGCCGAAGGCACCGAAATCGAATACCGCGACATGCTCGAAATAAATCATTTCATATCCGACTTTTTATTCGATAAAGACAACGCCAGCCATTTGAATGACGCCGGTTACACGCGCGACGATGAGCTGTGGAATAAATACGGCTCGACGCTTGATTTCGATAAAAGAATGGCCGTCGCGCTCTACGTGGTACTGTTTCTATCGAGGCTCGCCTCCAAACTGCGTTCTGAAGATCCGGCGAATTACCTTGAAAAATTCAGGGGCGAGATCTCCAATAAAGGCGTGATGAAAAAACTGATCGAAAAATGTTCGGATATCTATGACGCCAGCGCCGCGAAAAACATAGGCCCGCTTATATTGATGGCCTTTATAAGCCTTCACCAGGTCGGCAGCAGGGAATATTCTAATTTCACGAAAGCGTTCACGATACTTTCGAATATGTTCAAATGCTCCACAGGCTGGGGAAGTTTCTGCGCGCCCGCTCACGGCTTCAATTTCAGAATGAAAATGCACTCGCTTATAAAATTCGACTCGAAGAATCCCGAGCTGCTTGCGCCCGTCGAAAAATATATCAGCCACTGTATTTTCCGCAAACGCTCATTTTACTCCTCCGGTCTTCTTAAAGAATACCAGTATATAACGCTGTTTTATTCGCTGATCAAGTGGTATGCGAAATCTTACGCCGTTCAGAGAAAAGACTCCGCCGTCAGCGCCGAAGACGTTAAAAAGGCCGTTGCCCTCATCGAAAAAGGCTATGCCAACCATTCTCTGCTGCTCAACATTCTCGAAACCAATAAAAATTTCGCCGGCATTTTCGGCCCGATATTCGGAAACTACTCGCTTATAAAAACGGTCATAGGCTGATATAACCCATCCATCAAACACTTTGCCGCAACATGAAAAAAGCCGCCCGCGTTATTTAAAAAGCCGGGCGGCTTTGCATATTCAGGAATTATGAATTATTATTTTATATTTTTAAGATAATTATTTAATTTATTAATTTGTATTGATGGCTACTTATTATTTGTCATGGCGGATCCCAGCTTAACCTTCGCGGAAGCATACCCCGTATCCGCCGAGCGGGTAGTCCCACTCGAGGCCGCATTTATCGCAGACAATTCGGCAGCTGCCGCATTCGTAGCAGCCTTCGAACGCGAAGATAACGTTTCCGGCGTCATCGACCTTATAGTTTTCAACCGGGCAGACGGTTACGCAGTATTTTTCAGCGCAGTTTTTGCAAATTTCCGGTTTGATCTTTATATGCGGCTTGCCGTTATCGACCTTGAACTTGGTGAGGCCGACCTTGTCTTCTATGGTGAGTTTTTTCATTCGATAACCTCCAGTGTTTAGTTCCAGATGAACGAGCGGAAACTTTTATAAGCGTCGGATATCAGCTGCATGATCGATACCCTGCCCCATGCTTTTTTGAACATAAGTTTCTGGCGTTCGCCCTTCGAAAGCTCGTCGACCGTGAAATAATCTTTGGCCAGCTCGATCGCAAGGTCAAGATAATTGGTGAAAAGGTGCGGAGATGAATGCAGGAACGCCGGCAGCCTTTCGTATTTTTTGAGGTCTTTTATAACTATCGATTCTTCTAAGTATTCGGCGTATTTCATAAGCGACTTGGCCGAGAAATCGCCGCGTCCGCGGGCCTGCATGACCGCTTTAGCCGCGATGATGCCGGATTCCATGGCCAGGTTCGAGCCCTCGTGATAAACGGAGGTGTTCACGAAAGACGCCGCGTCGCCGCAGACGAGTACGTTGTCGGTGAATACTTTCGGCATACCGTGATAGCCGCCTTCGGGAAGCAGGTGCGCCGAGTATTCTATCGGCTCGCCGTCTTTAACGAGCGGGCGGACGTAGGGGTGCTCCATGAACCTGTCGAGCAGCTCGTAGGGCTTCAGGCCGTGTTTGCACGCGCCGTCGAGCGCCACGCCGAGGCCAATCGATATCGATTCGCGGTTGGTGTAGATGAAGCCCGAGCCTAAAATATTATTGGTGACCGCGCCGAAAAATTCGTACGCCGCTCCGTCGTTGTCTGATTCGAGCGCGAAACGCTCGCATATCTTTTCTTTGGGAAGGCCGAGGACCATTTTTACGCCGAGAACGAAGTCTTTCGGCTTAAAATTGGAGCGCAGGCCGGCCTTTTTCGCGAGCAGCGAGTTGACGCCGTCCGCGAGGACCACGCAATTGCAGAGTATGTCGCCGTCGTCGCGGCGCGTTTTGACGCCTATTATCTTTTTATTGTCGTCGTATAAAAAATCGTCGACGACCGTTTCGCTCAGTATCATCGCGCCGGCTTCCTCGGCCTGGGCGGCGAACCACTGGTCGAAGCGGGCGCGCAGCACCGTGAAATTATTGTTATGCGGAGCTTTCGTAAATTCGCTGAATCCGGTCTCGACGCCCAGAGCGTCCTTTTCGCTTACGGCCAGAAATTTTCTTTTCGTGACGGGCCTTTCTATCGGCGCTTTTTCACGGAAATCGGGGATGAGTTTCGCCAGGGCGTTGGTGAATAATATTCCGCCCATGACGTTCTTCGCGCCGGGATACTCGCCGCGCTCGAAAACAATGGTTTCGACGCCGGCCTTGGCCAGCGTATAGGCGCAGGCGATCCCCGCGGGGCCGCCGCCTACTATTACGACATCGACTTTTTCTGCCATTTA
>MGFH01000129.1 GCA_001791795.1 Candidatus Wallbacteria bacterium GWC2_49_35 | reverse complement strand
ACGGCGTTATGTGCTATATTATAATTGAGGTGAATTATTTATGAATACAAAAAGCGAAGCCGTAAAAACAAACAATAGAGGGTTTACCCTCATCGAACTGATGGTCGCCCTGGTCATTCTTACGATCCTCATGGGATTTGCCATCCCCGAAGTCATTAACCAGATCAACCTTTCTAAATTCGAAACCCAGAAATCCAACCTGAAAGAGATCAAAAAGGCCATCGACCAGTATTACGCCGACCGCGGCCGCTATCCTAAAAGGTTAAAGGATTTAACCGAAACCACGCATCCCTACTTTTCCGAAATACCCGTCGACCCCGTATCCGGCGCCGCCGACTGGGAAATCGCTGAAAAAGACAATAAAAGCAAGTGGTACCGCACCTCGACCATCAACTATCCCGGCGCGCCCGCCCTGTGGGCTCCCGAAGCCGAAAGCTGCGTCTATCACGTAAGGCCGAGGCCCATAACCAATTAACTGCGGCTCACGATACTCGACAGAAAAACTCAAATATCCAAAAACCGCCTTCGAAGCGGTTGAAATCCATAGATCCGAAAACATCGAAAAAACGTGCATTAACGCGCGTTTTTTTTTGCGTTTATATTGCCTTAAATTTTGTTTGACTTATAATATAATTTTATGATACTATTTCAGCAAAAATTAAAAATTTAATTTTGTATATGGGGGTGGGATACTTAACTAATGAGTAGATTAAAGTATAATCACAAGAGATCCAATTATTTGTTGATGTTCGTATTGCTGGCGTTTTCGCTGTTGTTCGCCGCGGGTGCCGCCCGCGCGACCGGTGAAGCCGCCCTTGAAAACCCGCAGACGGCCGAAGTGACGGCCGCGGCGGCGGCTCCGGCCGAACCGGACATAGAAGCGCCGGCGGAGCTTAAGATCGACTACAACGGCAGTCCGGAACAGATCAAAACGCTCTGCGAGCATGTTTTAAAAGCCCGCGCGCTGGCGTCTAAAGACCTCGAAGAAACCGAAGCACGCGCGCTCGTAATGGACAGCCTCGCGCAGCTTCCGATTGAAAAGCTCACGCTCGCGCAGGTTTACGTTCACGCCGTAGCGCTTGGCGAAAAGCGCTTCGACATGTCGCATAATTATTTCAATCCCAAGCGCTCTAACGTTCTGATCGCGGGGATCCTGCTTTTGAGCTTCATAGGCTACTTTACATATCACGCCCGTCAGGGAAAAGATATGTTCATCAGAAAGATCGCCGGCTTATCGGCTATCGACGAGGCCGTCGGCCGCGCTACCGAAATGGGAAAACCCGTTCTGTTCGTGCCCGGCATCTATGACATGGACGATATCCAGACCATCGCCGGCGTGTCAATCCTCGGCCACGTCGCCAAAAAGACGGCCGAATACGAAACCAACCTTCTGGTGCCCTGCACGCGCTCGCTGGTTATGTCCACCTCGCAGGAAGTCGTCCGCGAGGCTTATTTAAAGGCCGGACGCATCGACTCGTTCAAAGCCGAGAACATCCGCTACCTGACCGACGACCAGTTCGGCTACGTAGCCGGCGTCGACGGCATAATGATGCGCGAAAAACCCGCCGCCAACTTCTACCTCGGCGTCTTCTTCGCCGAATCGCTCATATTGGCCGAAACAGGCCACCACGTAGGCGCCATTCAAATCGCCGGCACCGCGATGGTCCACCAGATACCGTTCTTCGTAGCGGCTTGCGACTACACGCTCATAGGCGAAGAGCTCTTCGCCGCCTCTGCGTATCTTACCCGCGAACCGATGCAGCTTGGCACGCTGAAAGGCCAGGACGTCGGAAAATTCCTCATAATAATAGTGATAGTGCTCGGAATAGTACTCGAAACCTGCGGAATAACCTTTTTCAGCAACTGGTTTATCACGCATTAATTCGTCACGATTATTATTTGAAAGGAATGATCACGAGTGGATAAAATGGCTTTATTTAACGGTTTTCTAATAGTCTTTTTCATAGTCCTGTTCGCGGCCTTAATATTTGTGGGCCAGACGCTGCGCACCTCGCAGTTCCTCAGGCGCAAGCTGCCCCTGGCTTTCTGCTTTTTCATGGGCGTAATCATAATTTTTCAGTTTTTCATACCGCCCGAAAATCCTCTGTACAAAGAGATCGAAGACCTGTCTACCAAATGGATACAGATCATATCTTCGTTCGCTCTGGTTATCGGCTTAATAAGCCTTGTCACAATGAACTTCAATAAGATCTCCAGAAAATACGAAGACTGGCAGTACGCCGTCGTACTGCTTCTCGGCTTTTTCGTGACGACCTTTTACGGTCTGCGCGACGGTTTCGAGGGCAAGGAATTCGACTTCATATTCAACTATATGTACGTGCCGATGCAGTCCACGATGTTTTCGATACTCGCCTTCTTCGTGGCTTCGGCCGCTTTCCGCGCTTTCCGCGCCCGCTCCCGCGAAGCGACCCTCCTTCTTACTGCCGCCGTCATAGTCATGCTCGGCCGCGTCGAACTGGGTTCGGTCCTGTGGAGTTATATACCGTTTATCGGCAATTATTTCGACGTATCCGACCTCGCCCAGTGGATCAATAAAGTGTTCACCACGGCCGGCCAGCGCGCGATACTGCTCGGAGCCTCGCTCGGTTATATAGCGGCTTCGTTCAAAATATTGCTCGGGATCGAAAGATCATACTTTGGAAGCGAGGAATAATCGATGAAAGCATTTTTTACGATAATAAACAATCTCGACAGAAGAATAATATTTTTAGCCATGGTCGTCGCGGTAATATGGCCGCTGGTGACCCCTCTGGCCCTGCCCGTGCAGATAACGCCCAACACTCAGAGTTCGTACGATGTCATCGAAAAATTGAATCCCGGCGACAGGATCATCCTTTCTTTCGACTACGATCCGGCTTCCTCACCCGAACTCCAGCCCATGGCTAAAGCCGTAATGACCCACTGCTACAGAAAAGACGTCAAGATGATCGCCGTCGCTCTATGGCCGCAGGGCCCCATGATGGCTAAAAAAGCCTTTGAAAGCCTCGCGGGCGAAGCCGAATTCAGCGGCAAAAAATACGGCGTCGATTTCGTCAACCTCGGCGTTCAGCCCTCTTACGTGGCCGTCGTCAAAGGCATGGGCGATTCGATCCCTGGCGTTTTCCCAACAGATTTCTTCGGCAGCAAAACCACCGATTTCGCAATAATGAAAGGCATTAAAAACTACCGCGATGTAGCGGCTATATTCAGCCTGACCACCGGCTCGGCCGGTATCGGCACCTACGTGACCATCGCCAACGCGCAGTATAAAACGACCGTAACCGGCGGCTGCACGGCGATATCGTCGCTCGAGTATTACCCGTACCTCCAGTCGAAACAGCTCTCCGGCCTCGTCGAAGGTCTCAAAGGGGCTTCCGAGTACGAACGCCTGGTTAAAAAACCCGGACTCGCTACGGCGGGCATGGACGTTCAGGCCGTCGTTCATATGATGCTGATCTTCTTCATACTGCTTGCGAACCTTTCGCAGGCGATAGCGGGCAAACAGAAATAATTTCGTAATCAAGAAATGGAGAGTGAATATAGATGCCATTATTCGCGTTAGGATTCAATTTCAGACCGGTTTTCGAAGCCGGCGGCGGCGTATCGACCGAAGGGATCGGTATCTGGATAGCCGCGATACTAACCCTCGGCATATACAGTTTCTTATATAAAGACAATTTCTTCTATAAATTCAGCGAGTATTTATTTGTCGGCGTATCGGCCGGCTACACGCTGGTGCTCACGTTCCACAAATATTTAAAACCGTCGCTGATCGAGCCTCTTCAAGAGTACAGCCGCGATTTTTATCACATAATAACCGGCGCGTCCGTCCCTATAGTCAATCCCTGGATGCTCAGCTGGCAGACGCACCTTGTCGGAAATCAATTCGGAAGCCAGTTCTCGTTCATCTTCTGGTTCGCGGTCAAAGTATTCCTGTTCTACATCTTCCCCGCTATACTCGGCCTGATGATGATATCGCGCGTGTTCCCCAACGCCGCGTGGCTTTCGAGGTTCCCGCTGGCGACCATCGTCGGATACGGCTCGGGCATTATGATAGTGACCACGCTCCACGCGTCGGTACTCGAACAGATTAAGGCCAGTTTCGTTTCATTCGCGCCTCTTTTCCACATGAAAGGCGTCGACTGGAGCATAATAGCGCAATCGGCCAACGACTTTCTGCTCGTGCTGGGGCTCTGCTGCGCGATCATTTACTTTTATTTCTCAGCGGAACATAAGGGCGTCATACTCGGGCCGGCTTCGAACTTCGGGATATGGGTTCTGATGATAACCTTCGGCGCGTCCTTCGGCTACACGGTCATGGCGCGTATAAGCCTTCTGATAGGACGGTTCCAGTTCCTGCTGGGCGACTGGATGCAGCTGGTTAAATAATGGACGAAGGCGTTTGTTACAGCTGGAAAGTGCATCCCATGGCTAAAAGCCCGGCTAAAACCGCGCTGGTACTTCTCGTTTGCGCGGCCTGCGGAATATTGTCATACGAATACACGCAAAGCGGCTTTATGAGCGCAGTCGCGGTTTTACTCCTCGCGGGATCTTTGATACAGTTTTTCGCGCCCACGCATTACCGCGTCGACCGCGAAAAAGTAGAGATAAAACTTTTATTCAAAACCAGGACAGAACCATTATCGAAGTTTAAAAAGTTTATACTCGACGATAACGGCGTATTTTTATCGTCCGAACCCGATTCTAAAGTACTGGACCAGTTCAGGGGACTTTTTCTGCTGGCGGGCCCGGGCGACCGCGAAAAAATAGCGGAAATACTGAAAGGCGTATTCGATAAATGAGCGAAGAATTCAACGAAAAAGACCAGGCGCTGTTCGACAGACTGGCGGATTTCGTCATAAGGCGTAAAATGACGGCGCCCGCGATCCTGTTCCTTGAATCTACGAAACCTCTGAACTTCATCGGTTCGCAGTTTTTAGTAGTGATGGGCCCGCTGATAAAGATCTTTTTCAATATAGCCGAATACGACAGGATCGTAGAATTAATGGAAAAGCGCGAAAACGTGGAAC
>MGFH01000128.1 GCA_001791795.1 Candidatus Wallbacteria bacterium GWC2_49_35 | reverse complement strand
AGACGGGAATTATATATATTTTGATTTCAGGAACCACGTTATATTCAAAGACGGAGTCTTCGTCGGCATCATAGGCGCCGGAAACAACATAAACGCCCGGAAGATCAAAGAGGAAGCGCTCGGCAAATCCGAAGAAATATATAAGGTCGTCGTCGATAAAGCCAGGGACGTTATATATACCGTTTCTCCGGATGGGATCGTCACCTCGGTGAACGAATTCATGAAAAATGTGACCGGATTCAGTGCTGAAGAAGTCATCGGTAAACAATATCTTTATTTCGTCCATCCCGACGAGATCGATTACGGCGTAAAAATACATGAAGCTATTATGCGCGGTGAAAACCCGCCTGTTATAGAAATGCGGTTTCTGAAAAAATCAGGCGATTATTTAACCGGCGAGTTTTCGATAACCCCGCTTTTTTATAACGGCAAGCTGCTCGGAACCCTCGGGATCGGCCGTGATATAACCGAAAAGAAAGAAAACGAAGCGAACCTTAAACTCGCTCTGGCAAAAGAGCGTCAGCTGAACGAACTCAAGCAGCACTTTATTTCCATGGTCTCGCACGAATTCAGAACTCCGCTATTTTTGATAAGCGGAACGACCGAGCTTCTCGAAAACGGGCTTATGGCTGATGCAAAAGATCCTAAACGCGAAGAATTCAAAGTTATTAAAGATAATATAAAAAGACTTTCCGAAACGCTTAGCAACATAGTTCTATTATGCAGTGAAAACCATTCAGAGTTATTCGACCCGAAACCCGTTAACGTTATCGAACTTTGCTCGGAAATAATAAAAGATGTCTGTCAGGCTTTGAAGAGCGAAGGCCGCGTTGAACTCAGTTATTGCGAAAAGATTTCACGCGTTCCCGATTTTTGCATAGACTGCAAAATCATGCGCCATATTCTTACCAACCTGCTGAGTAACGCCGTAAAATATTCATCCAATACCGCCGATCCCGTAAAATTCCGCGTCGAGAACTCCGGTAATTTTATTGAATTCGTTATTTCAGACAAAGGAATTGGAATTCCGGAAAACGACATGAAAAACCTGTTCCAGAATTTCATGCGCGCCTCAAATGCCAAAAACATCAAGGGAACAGGAATTGGCCTTGCCATAGTGAAAAAATTCGTTAATATACACAAAGGCGAAATTGCATTAGAAAGCGCTCTGGGTCAGGGGACCCGCGTATCCGTCAAAATACCCGTATAATTAAATATTTCAGGTTGTCTGCCTGGCTTATAGCGATTTGCGATAAGATATTTTACCCGCGGCGCGCTACTTAACGATTTCGAACTCGTTCGAATCCGTAAGCAGCCATTTCCATGTTGAAACGTCGTCTGACGGCCTTCTCTGGAATATCATGATCAGCCTGTATTTACCCGGCGCGAACGGCATTTTAGCGTAACCGGCGCGGCTGTTGCGAGTTTCTTCTTTTTTTTCGTAAAAACAGGGCGTCCAATCGAAAATGTATTTTTCGCCGTCCCTGAATTCTTCAGGGGGGCCTATGTCGTATCTGACGTCAGGGTCGCGGACGAGCAGTTTCGCCCATGTGCCGTCACCTTCGAGCCGCTCGATTTCGTGGATCGCGATCGAATCGTTTTTATGGATGAATAAGAGTCCGGTTGAAGAGTTTGTTACCGATATCGTGATTTTATCGGCCGTCGTATAAGAAATTTTATTAGTGTCGACCGAAACCTCTTCGCTTGTGAGCTGATAATCTTCTTCAACGCCGTTCGCTCCGGCGAAAGCTGCTTCTGGAAACGCCGCGGCGGCGGCCGAAAAAAATAAAGCGGCGATCGGGATCAGCATGAATATTCTGAATGATTTTAACTTCATAACGCCCTCCGGTCAATGAAAGTATTTCGAGTATTCAGATGAACGGCTGTTTTGAGCCGTCAAAATCGTACCATCTGATTTTACCGTTTACAGGCTCCTTACTTACCCTGGTTCAAAACCCTCATAGTGCGTTTTTTTTCGCCGTCGAGCGTTTCGCGGGCCTTCATGAAGCGTTTGTAGAGCTCCGGCAGGTGTTCGGGCGCGACGACGTATCTGTTCGGATGGCGCAGAACGTTGGTGCCGCAGTGTATTTCGCCCATAAGATCGTGGTAGTACATGTCTTCGACGAAGTGCGATTTAAATCCGGCCTTTTTGACTATGCCCCTGATGTAGTTATTGAACGCGCCGCAGTGCTGGTCGGGTATTATCAGATGGTCGCGCACCGAAAGCAGATTGACGGCGCCCGGAAGGAACGCGATGCTCCTTGTAGTGCGCCCGCCGCTCCAGAAGATGACCGGAAGCGGAACTATCGAATGCATACCTTCAGGAGTGCCTCTCACGGCGTCTATTTTCTTCATAAGCAGGTTCACGTTGGCGTCGATAATCTTTTTAATCTGCCTGTTGGATGTGATCATAGCCTGCGCGGCTTTTATGAGTTCTTTTTCGCCGTCAGGATCGGAAGCGGCGCCTGCCGTGTCTTTTTTATTGAGCAGCCTGTGGATGATCACCATATAATCGCGGTAGCGGCCGCTCGTATTTTCAGAAAGTTCTTTTTCGTCCGCCTGTTTTATTATTTCAAGCGCCAGGAAAGGGTCGGCGGTGAATATCGTGTATCCGGAGGGTGATTTCGGGTTCGGCACGACCGAGAGGTATTCGTCGCAGTGGCCTACGGCCAGCCATTTGGTATCGACTACGGCCATCCTGTCCTTATATCCGAGTTCGCTGAAAAGCTTTATAAGACCTTCCGACGCGGTGCTTCCGAGTATCAGCACGTCGTCGGGCGTGACCTCTATGTTTCCGCCGTGGTCGCCGCCTGAAGTCTCGTTTTTATTTATCTTCATGTAATCGCAGTTCCAGAATTTCGCGAGCGCGCCGGGAACCTCCGCCAGACCGAATCCGCGGTTCGAATCGAGTATTAGCAGTTTAGGCTCGCTTCCGCTTTTCAGCTTTGCCATGGCTATTTCGCCGAAATCCTGCAGCCACGGATCGTTGAACACTAAAGCATCGTCGCTGATCTCGACGTATTTTTTTATCTTTTC
Organism: Candidatus Wallbacteria bacterium GWC2_49_35; assembly: GCA_001791795.1. Lineage (GTDB taxonomy): Bacteria > Muiribacteriota > UBA9980 > UBA9980 > UBA9980 > UBA9980. The sequence goes on along the minus strand of MGFH01000128.1, from coordinate 5,855 downwards.
ATCGTCTATGCCGGCCCGCTTTAATTGAGCAGAAATAATATTAGCGTTCGAAGTCAATATGAATGCCCGGACGGTCTCTTCTTTAGGCAGGTCTCCGCTTTCATTTATCTCGATAGCGGTGCGCACGATATTTCTGACCAGCTTTTCGTTGCTGCGGCCCATATCGGCGATAACTATCTTGAGAGGGGCGTTGTTCGGCGACAATATCCTCAGCTGTTCGATATCTCCGGCCGTTATTTCAGACGGCTTCGAATTTGAAATCCCCGTAAATAAGATCAAATTGGCTATTAAAATGACCGCCAGCAAAGAAAACCTGATGCGCAGTTTAGTCATGGCCGCTCCTTTTATTAAATAAAGTGAGATTTTTTTAATTTCAAGTAATTATATCAAACCTGTTAAATTTTGTCGAGCGTCCAGCCTTATTTGTTTTTGTTTTTCTAATGAATTAATTATATTAGAGACTATTTAACTTGTACATGATGGGTATTACGATCTAAGAAATTATGAATAACTAATTTAAAATCAGCAATTTTAAACTATAGTAAGCGAAATTAGTTAGTTTACATTGAAAGGCCGGCAAAATTTATTTATGTCTTTTACTATAGCCGCCAGTTATTTTATAATGAAAACCATTATAAACAATGATTTATCAAGTAATAAAAAATAAAATAAAATATTTTAAAATAAATGTTGACATGCCGTAATTTATGTGATATAATTACTTTGCTTTGAACAAATAAGTGTGTTCAGTTTGACAAGTGAATAGCTCCGACAGTAATCTGCTTCACGGCAGGTTGACATAAGGACCAAAAACCTAAAAAGGCAGGCACCCTTCGCATGCGGAGGAAAGCCGATTTCATGAATGAAAAGCTTTAAGGCACAAAACGGTGAACAATTAAATTTCAGTGCAAGCTGAAAACCTTAAATTCATCTTTTGAAGTGCGAAAGAGCACAGTAGGTGAAAACCAAACAGCTTCATGAAGGGGAAAGCCTTAAAAGGCAAAACTACTAAGATGGCACGTCGCGTTAATCCACGGTTAACCATATCGTTATTGCGCGAGGCATCCGCGAAAGATCAAAGCCATGAAAAACAGTTCGGCGAAATTATACCGGTCTCCGGCATAACACCCGCCGGATCTTAAGTTTAAGATGGCACTTGAAACCGAGAGATTTCAAGGCTCCCGCGGCTGATAAAAGCCATGAAAGTAAAGCTCATACATGCAGCGCATGAAAAACTGCGTAAGATTTTTTGGGGTGCAAAAATCGTTAAGAGGTTTAGAAAACCTGAAAACGAAAGGCTGCGCTGAGGCAAGGCGTGGAACTACTCAAAACTTTTTGTAGCATGAAAGAGTTAAAAACCGTGAAGAAGGAAGCAAACGTTCCCGAATGAATGCGGGCGAGGAAACTAGAACGGGTAACACCGCTCAATAACGGTTTCCGACAGCCGGTGCACGTGGAGAGGCGAAGAGGTCTTAACCGACTTTTTAGTTGCCATGGCGGCGGAGGAAGATTAAAGGGCTTTTCCAATTTATTGTGAGAAGACGCGTTTGCGGTTTGTGTTCGATTACTTACCAGCAGGCTAAATGCTAAGAGAGTGATAGTTGAGCGTTTTTTACTAAATGCTCGAATCGGTGCGGCAGGCGAATACCGAAGGGCCCGAAACGGCGTATCGGGGAGGGTTAAACCAATAAGATCCTAGTCTACCGCAAGAAGAACTCTGAAAGTACAGGTAACTGCCCATAAGTGAGGCTTTCTCCGGCGACGGACGAATTACCTAAGAACTTCATTCCAAAGACTTCAAGACGGCAAAATTCACTTGAACGGCTCATATTTACTTGTTCAAAGCACCTATATGAAATCAAAGCAAACATAAAAAAACCACCGGTTAATCAGCCGGTGGTTTTTTGCTTTAGGGACTGTTTTATAATAGTGCGCCCGTTGTTGTTTCTATTTTACTCTTTACTTTGATCGCGTTGAATCCAGATATAAAAGTACGAAGCACGCTTAAGACTTACTGATGAATGCAGGCGTCATTTTATTATATTCGACGCCCTTTTCGATATTTCAGGAGTGATAATCCACTGCGGCCCGATATTTTTGTTGTCTTTGAGGTTTATGACCAGGTCTTCCGGCACGATGTCTTCAATGGGAACGCTTTTAGCCGGCCTGCCGGAAAGTATTTCGGCCGTCAGCGCGCCGATCTTTTCTCCCACCATGTAATAATTTGCGCCGATCGAAACGAATGCGCCCTTCGCAGCGTGGTCGGGATTATTTGTGAACACAGGTATCCCGCTTTCGCGTCCGGCCTTTACGACCGATTCTATGGCGCTTTCAACGATGTTATCGCCGCCGACCCACATCGCTTCGACGCCCTTGAGATTGAGCGCGCGGGAGGCCTCGAGGACGGACGACGTGTTTTCCACCGGCGCCTCGATGAGCTCTATGCCGAGCTCCGCGCATTTTTTGCGCGCCTTCGCAACGCAGGTCTCGGCGCATTTTTCGCTGAGCGCCCACGGCGCGCCGAGTTTTTTCAGGCCCGGATTCATTTGTTTAATCAGCTCTATGGCCTTTTCGACGGGCTGGAAAGTGCCTATCCCGACCAGGTGTCCGGGATGGTCGAGCGGGTCGGCCGCGCCGATTCCAACGCCCGCTCCGGCGGGATCGGTCACCACGCCGAATATGTGGAGTATTTTGCGGTTTTTATTGGCGTTAGCCATTATCTGAAGTGACGGAGTGCTTAATGTCACGACCGCGTCGAAGCCGGAATTTATTATTTCATTTGCTATGGCGGCGCCGGTGGCATTATCCGTCTCGGCGTTGTATCTTTTTATTGAAATATTCACGCCGTCCGTGTAGCCCTTTTCAGCCATTTTTTTTATGAAGGCCGCGGCCGCGTCGTCGAGTGTCGGGCGTGATGAGAACTGAAACAGCGCCAGTCTGAGCGTTCTCGCGCCTGCGGCCCGCCTTTCGGCGCCTGCCAGAAGCAGTGCCGCTGAAGCCGCGGCTATCAGCAGAAATCCCGGAAGCAGCTTTTTCATAGACGATATTAACGATGAAATGAAATTTGAATGATTCATAATTTCTCATTTTTTTTATATTATCGAACGATTATAAACTACAGAGTCGAGAGCGGAAAGAGAGAGTTTTGTTTTTAATGAAACGAAAAGAGATAATAGATGGTAGAGAGCAGAGAACGGATAATGATTTTTGATGAATCAAAACGTCAAAAGTCATCAGTTCTCCACTCTCCACTTTTTTTATAACGCCGGCTCTATATTCTGTTTCCAGTATTCAAGCAGGGTGAATTCCATATTTTTCTTCGAGCCCTTCAGGTTGATCACCGGCATTTGCACCGCGAGCGGCAGAAATATCGGGTCTTCCGATATTGGCGTTAAAGCCGCGTCGGTCTCGCGCTGAATGTTATATCTGTAGGGGTCCATGCAGCCGAAGAAATATTGCTTGAAACGCTTCTTTTGCTCTATGGTAGCGCCGTAAGAGCGGTCGACGGTCTGGGCGATCGAGGTGTCGACCGGCACCCAGCCGTAGTTCGGAAGGTAGAATTCGGCCCAGAAGTGGGGTCCGGCATAGCCGGGAACGAGCTGGTAGCCGCCCGAGGATTTAGCGGGAATGCCGATCGAGCGGCACAGCGCGGCGAAGTACATGCTCTGCGCGCCGCAGTCGCCGTAGCCCAGCTCATGCACGAATACCGATTCGGGCATTTCAAGCACGCCCAGCGCCAGGTGCGGCATAAAGCTGTATTTTATATTTTCGACGACATAATTATAAATTTTTTTCGCGGCAAGATACGGGTTTTTTTCGCCGGCGGCGATCTGCTCGGCCTTCGCTTTAATTTCAGCCGTGACGGCGGTGTTTTTATTAGAGCGCGTATATTCTTTATAAAGCGCGCTTTCGGTGTCATAAGCGCCGCAGCTGGCGGGGTCTATAATGAAGCGCTGTTCGTAGCGCTTGAACATGAATTTGATCTCGATGTTGAGGTCTTCCTTAAGCTGCTCCAGCGGCACTTCGAAATAAGCCAGGCTTATATCGGCATCGGCCTTGGGAAGGGCTTTTAAATATTTCTGCGGCGCGAATGAAATGAAGCGCACGTCGCTCTGGGCGGAGCTCATTATAGGCATCGGGAACCACATCTGCAAAAGCCCTGTTTTAGGCAGTTTCGCGCGCGGCACCTTTAAGGTCTGCGTGCCGAGAAAGTCGACGGGATTGATATTTGGAATGGCAGCGTCCGGTTTGAACCCGGCGTCTGCGGGCCTGTATATTATGTCGTAGAGGCTTCCGAAGAAGGCCCTGCTTTTGGATCTATTGACTTTATGGTATACCGCGTCGTCGCGGAAAAGGATGTTGGCGATGAAAGTCTGTTGATAGTAAGGTTTTCCGTCTATCAAAATATAGTCGTTTATTTTATTCGTTTCAAACCACGAGTCGCGTTCTTTTTTGTCTATCTTCGGCAGCGCCTTTGCCAGGGCTTTTTTGGCTTGCTTTTTATCGTACGGATAGCTGATAATAATCTTTTCGATCTGCTTGATGCGAAAGTTCGATTTCACTTCGATGATATCGTTTTTCTCGCGTCCCGCCTCGCGCGCCGCCCGCTCGTACATTTTGACCGCCTTGAAATATGACGCGTTCTTTTCGAGTTCTATCGCCTTTGAAAACGATTCAATCGCACCCGCGAACGCCGGGAATACCGCCGCGAACATGAACGCGAAAACGATCAGGAGCCCGAGCGCCTTTCTGAAAATTCCTTTTAACTTCATAAAACCCTCCGTTGTTATTATTTTTGAACGATCCAGGATATATTTGGATATTTCATTATAACATAAATCGATAAATATTTAAAGCGGGTAAAAAGCCTTAAATAGCAGCCGATATCGGACGACGAATTATTTCTTGCATCCGCCGCTGATTACTGTTAAAATTATAACCGGCAGATCCAAATTCGACGAATAACGAATAACGAATAAATGAAAATAATGAATTGAAAATCGAGGTGCTGAAATGAAAATAAAAGATAATTCGGGCGTTAAGCGCATATTTATACTACCAGTTTTTGTTGCGGCGTTGTTATTTTTAACTTTTTTTGAATTTAGTGCCGCCTTCGGCGGCAGCGAGGCGTTTCAGGCCATCCCGCTATTTGAGATCAATTGCGCGTCAGGCGCCGCCGCTTCCAGAAAGCCATCTTCGCCGGCGGCTAAAGCTGAAATCGTCTCCATGTACGCCGATTACGACTCGCCGGTTTCTTTCAGCGTTTTCGAAAAATTGAACCTTCTGCTGGTGCTCGATCCCGCTAGAGAAAGGCTCTGCCGTTTCGATATGTCCGGAAAATTTCTCGGCGAAATAAAACTTCCGTTCAAGGCGAAAGTGATCGACTTTGCGTGGTTCCCTAACACGAAAGCGGTATTCATCGCGTTCGAGGACAGTGGAGACATAGGATTCATCGAGGTCGATCTCGCCTCCGGAAACAAGATATCGTCTCATAAAACGTTCAATGTGCCTGCCATATCCGGGGAAAAAACCGTGAAAGATTTCACCGTCCAAAAAATATGGCCGTCGATGACTCTCGGAACGGTTGAAAATTTTATATTTTTAAACGCCGGCATGGGCGCCGATACCGACCGCGCGTTCGTATATAAAAACGGCTCGCTTAAGCGTTCGGTCTGGCTTCAGAAAGAATTCACCGGCTGCGCAGCTTTTCAGGGCCGCGCGGCGTCGGTCGGCGTCGAGGTCCGCGACGGATCGGCGGTCATGATGTCTTACGATCTTGTCCGCAAAGATTATGACTGGGTGCCTCTTTTGAAGGAACTGGCGCCGAAGAAGGGAAAAGGCGCTAAAAGCATAAA
>MGFH01000127.1 GCA_001791795.1 Candidatus Wallbacteria bacterium GWC2_49_35 | reverse complement strand
CGAACGCCTGCTGGATGCGTATGACCTTTTCGGGAGAGAACTCCATTTTCGCGCCGTCCTTGAAAGATTTGAAGACGACTTTTTCGTCGGTGATCTTGCGCGTGCCGGAGAGTGAAAATACCTGATAGCCGCCGGAGTCGGTCAGGATCGGCCTGTCCCAGCGCATGAATTCGTGCAGTCCGCCCGCTTCCCTGATCAACTCGTGGCCGGGCCGTATGAAAAGGTGATATGTGTTTGCAAGAATTATCTGCGCCCCGGCGAGTTTAAGGTCGCGCGAAGTCTGAGCCTTCACGGTGGCGCAGGTGCCGACCGGCATGAAAACTGGCGTCTGGATGTCGCCGCGCCAGGTCTTTAAAACGCCGGCCCTCGCGGCGATGCCGTTTTCGGCTTTCCTCAATATTTCGAAATGGTTATTTTTGTGTATCGACAAGAGTTTTCCCCTTCTGCTATTTAATATCGTCCGCTTTAATTTTATTTATTTTTTTATTATGTATTTATTTACTATTTTATTATTTATTTGGCCTTGCCGTTGCCTTTATCTTTATTTTTTTCTTTTTCCTTTTCTTTCTCCAGCTCGGCCTTCTGCTTTTCGGCCTCTATCTTGATGATCTCGCCGCTGCAAATGTCCGACACTAGTTTTTTGAGCTTATCGTCGACGGATTTAAAGTAACAGATACTATTGATATACTCGTAATCGCCCGGCACGGTCTGTGAGTGTACGGTTATCTTAGAAGGCTCCGGGAACGCGCCTATCAGCGCCAGCAGAAGTTTTATGTCGATATCGGTCGAAACGAATCGCATGGCGCCCGATATAATGTCTGGAAGCCTGATGAGAGTTTTGCCTTCTTTGGCTTTGGCCACCATGGCCTTTATAAAGGTCTGCTGGCGGCGCATGCGGCCGATGTCGCCGAGCCTGTCATGGCGGAATCTGCAATACTGCAGGGCCTGACGGCCGTTGAGTGTCTGGAGGCCTTTTTTAAGCCTGATGTGAAGGTTCTGCTTGTTGTCGTCGTAGGTCATGTTCTTTTCGACGTCGATCTCGACGCCGCCGAACAGGTCGACGATCTTTTCGAAACCGCTGAGATCGACCTTCACGAAATAATCGATCACGGCGCCCGTCAGCGCGGCGACCTCGCGGGATATTTTTTTGATCGACTCGGTGTCGCTTTTAGTTTTGATATATTCGAAAGTATATACGGCGTTTATCTTTTGAAACCCGTGCCCGTCGGTTTTCACTCGCAGATCGCGCGGAATGGATAAAAGGTCGATGCGCAAATCCGGCACGGACACGAACACCATGATTATCGAATCGGTGCGGTTCACGTCGATGAGCATGTCGGTACCGAGAAGCAGAAATGTGTATTTGTCTTTGACGGGAATTATCGGCACGACGCGGCTGACGCTTTTTGCGACTTTGTAGGCGCTTTTAACGAAGTAGCTTCGGCCGTAAACGAAGGTGGCCGCCATGAAAAAAATTATGGCGAATACGAGCGCGAATCGCACTGTGATAAGCGTCAGTTCCTGGGCTTTTGAGCGGTATTTAGCGGGCATCGCGCCCTGCCGATTATTATCTAGTTCTTCCATGGCAATTATTATATCATAACTGAAATTTATTATCAACAATAATGTATCATTATTATATCATTATATGTGAATTTATCGATTAAATTTCATTGAAAACTAAATAAACTGCTCCTGATTCTGCGGGAATCGAAGGCCTGGCGAGTGCCGGCGGCTATTCGATCGCGGCCTCGAGATAAATAAAATAATCTTCGCCGCCCGAACTTATCGTGTTGACGATATTCGTAACGCTCTCCCGTGGGATGTTTTCATGACCGCCCGAAGACGGCGCGATTTTATCTTCGGTAAAACTTATTATCTTGACGAGGCCGCCGTTCGAAAGCGCGCCGATAAGAACGCGCTCTCCGTTTTTAACGCTTATGACGCTCGTAAGCCTCTGTGAATAACTCGAAGGCGGAAAGCCCGGCCTGGCGGGTCCTATAAAATGGCCAGTATCGACGCTGATGTCGAGAACGGCCCCTTCTTCGCTGGCGCTGACGGCCCGGACGCCGAACATATCGCCGGCCTTGCTCTCGGCCACTCCGAACGAGCCGTCAGGGCCGGCTATCGGGTACGGAACGGTCGTTACGTTTTCTATCGAAGATTCTTTTTCGGAAGGCGTTAAAGTTATATTTGCCTTCGTCACGGAGCGCGACCGGCTTCGAATGTCGTTAAGCTCCGCGCGGGCGTTTTTGACGAAGCCGCCGTGGGACTTGTAGAGCTTAAGAACGGACTCTATGACATGGTCGTTCGCGATCTTTAAAATTTCATAATTGACCCGTATCCGGAGCGATTTCGAGTCGAGCTGTTTTATCTTCGCTTTCATGACGCCGAGGTCGTGGTCTGAAAAAGGCCCCGAGGCGAAGAGCGTGCCTTTCGCCTTGTCGGAAACGAAACTGACGCCGGGAAAAAACAGCCTCAGGCTTTCGGCGATCCTTTCAGGTTCCGCGTATCCGATCTTAAAAACGTAAGTGTTAGCGCTCATGTACTTCGCCGAATCCGCCGCCCGGAAAACGGTGTAAGTGTTGGAGGTTTCCTGGTTGAAGGCGAGGCCGTTCATTTTAAGGATAAGATCCAGCGCGTCTTCCGCTTCGACGTCCTTCATCGAGACGTTCACTTTTATATCAGCGACTTTAGGATCAGCAAGGATATTGACGTCCAGCTCGTCCGCGAAAATTTTCAGCACTTCGCGCAGCGGACTGTCTTCGCATTCGATTTCGAAAGCCTTGCCTGCGCAGGGAAACCGCATTATAACGAACGCTATCGTAAACAATATCATTAAAAACTTATATTTCGCCATTGTAAAGCCTTCCTTTCGCTATTAACGGATGAAACCGCCTTTCGCGTGAGTTAATTATATCTTACACGATAACGCCCCGCCTGTCAATACCTCGGGCCTCAAAGATCCCGTAACCGCGCGCCGGACCGCTAAGCGTGAATTGATTATGGTGAGGGCAGAAAATTATGCTATTAGCATATGCTGTAAATTTAATTAATGCCTTTCAGCCGAGGTTTTAGGACTCATCACCAAACCTCCGAAAGCGCTTTATTTAAAATGATTTTCAATAAATTCTAATATTTTTATTTATGATGTACTTGACAAATGGGCGGTTTATCGTTTACAATTAAATTAACGATCAAATACAAATAGGGGGAGTACACTAATGAACAAAACCGAATTATTGAAGGAAGTTGCAAAAAAGGCTGAGTTAACTTTTAAGGATGCTCAGAAGGGCCTCGACACGACCCTGCACATCATTAAAGAAACCTTGAAAAAGGGCGGCAAGATCACGCTTGTTGGTTTCGGCACGTTCTCGGTTTACACCAGAAAAGGCAGAAATGGCCGCAACCCTCAGACGGGCAAAACCATGAAAATATCTCCTAAAGCCGTCGCGAAATTCAAAGCTGGCAAAATGTTAAGCGATTTAGTTAAAACGAAGAAAAGATAACCGTTAAAAATCTAGAACAAGTCAAGAGTTTCGACATTATCTTCCCCGGCGGAAATCTCTGATTCCTGTCGGGGAATTATTTTATGCAGAATAATATAATTCGGCTTGTCCTTGCTCTGCGATATTTTATAAGTAATTAGCCCGCAGTCGGAAAGTTCGTTCAGCGACATAAGAACCGTGTTGATGTCGTATCTGGTATTTTTGGTAAGCGTTGTGAAGGCTATCCATACAATCCCGCTCGGATGCGACATGCTGCACAATAGCATATATATTATTTTGCTGACGTCCGTCAGGCTCCAGAAATAGCCGAGCTTGAAAAATTTATTCGGGATCTTCGTGTTACCGAGGTCTTTTTCCTCCTCGGCGGTGTTCATCGTGAAATTCGTCGCGATCAGAGCGTCGCGCTCTTCCGCCCATATGCCGGCCTTTTTCGTCCTGGCGGAAAGCTCTATCTTCGCCCATTCATAAAAATTTATGTGGCAGGCCGGAACGGCCATAAATCTTGCGTAGCCGAGCTTTAGCAGACGCAGATTGAGGTTGTAGCTATGGCCGCGGCCGTCCTTATAAAAAACCACGACCCGCTCGCGGTTATAGGCGTCGAGGCTTCTCACCGGACACTTTTCTATCAGCACTTCACGGCCTTCTATGGCCTCTTTCACGAAATTAAGAGCCTCGTCGAAGCACGGCAGGCGAAAATCGGGGCAGTCGACGCCGATGAACCTTAAAAGCCTGTTAGGAGCGACTTTAACGGTATCGCCGTCCATCACTTTTTCAACATATACTTTTTCTAAAGCCATTATCAACCGCCCCGGCCCACGGCCGTGAATTTATTTATCCCCGGAATGCTTTTCAGAGCCCATTTTTTTGGTGGCCTGCTTGCTTTTATTGTGTTCCACGAAATTTTTAGAAAATATGTGATAGCCGTCCGGCTTCGCCACGAAAAAAAGAAAGTCGGTATTATCGGGATTCAGCGCCGCCACGATGGATTTTTTCGAGGGCGAACAGATCGGCGCGGGCGGCAGGCCCTTGTTTTTATAAGTGTTGAAAGGCGAATCGATCTGCAGGTCGGAATAAAGCAGCCTGCTCTTGCGGTTGTCGCCGAGGATATACTGCACCGTGGCGCAGGATTCCAGCTTCATCTGCCTGGCAAGGCGATTGTAGAAAACCGATGCGATCTTCGCGCGATCCTCGTCGTGGCGGGCCTCTTTTTCTACGATGGAAGCCATTATCAGTATTTCCTTGAAAGGGCGCCCGAGTTTCTTTACGCTTTCATCGATATCGCGCGGAAGTTTATTCTTGAATTCTTTAACCATCATCTTAAGTATTTCGCCCGGTTTTGCGCTTTTATTGAAAACGTAAGTGTCCGGGAAAAGAACGCCCTCGATGGTATCCAGCTCGTAAGGTATCGATTTGAGCAGCGCCTGGTCGTTCGCCGCTTCGTTGAACTGCTTTTCATCCATTATATTGTAATTTATGAGTCGGGAACGCAGTTCGCCGAGAGAAAATCCCTCGGGCACGGTCAGCGAGATATTCTGTGTTTCGCCGGCGATAAGTTTTTTGACGATCTGCTCGATATTCTGGTCGGCGCTGAAAACATAATCGCCGGCCTTGAGTTTAGGACCGAGGTCGTTGAGTTTTACATAAAACCAGAAAGCGAAGCCGCTTTTGATCACTCCTTTTTCCTCGAGAATGCGGCCGATATCGGAAACGCTCGACCCCTGCGCGATCTTGAGGTTATGGTAAAACGGTTCGCTCGAGACGGGATCGAAAAGCGATTTCAAATAAATATATCCGGCGGCGCAGGCCAGGCAGGACAATATAAATATAATTATGACTATTCTTAATATTAGTTTCAATTTTGTATATCCAATCTATTTTTGTTTTTATTTTTTACTGTTTTACTTTATTATTATTATTTGTTGATTCTATTTTCTTTTGTTTAATTTATATTCGGCGATCTTGCGGTAAAGCGTCGCGCGCGATATCTGCAGGGCCATTACCGTCTTTTCGATGTTCCAGTCGAACTTCGCGAGCGCGGCCTTAATCATTTCGAACTCGATCTGTTTAAGCGGCTTTATCTCCGCGGAAGCAAGACCAACCTGAGCTGCCGCGGGCGCGGCGTTTATAATGGAGTCGGGAAGGTGCGATAAAATATAGGGCGGTCCGTTAAGATGGTAGATCTCGCGCTCGAGCACGGCCTGCAGCTGGCGGACGTTTCCGGGCCAGTTATAATTTTTAAGGCCTTCGGTGAACTCGGGGGCGACGTGGATCTCGCCGCCTTCGAGGTTGAATATTTTTCTGCCGCAGGCGGCTATGAAGTATTTAATTATTTCGTCTATATCTTCGAGGCGCTCCCGCAGAGGCGGAACGCGGATCTCGAATACGTTGAGGCGGTAATACAGATCTTCTCTGAAAAAGGAATTGTCGACCTCGGACTGGATGTTTTTATTGGTGGCGCAGATTATTCTGACGTCGACCTTCTCGGGCGAGACGCCGCCGATCCTGGCGATCTCTCCGGTCGAAATGGCCCGCAGCAGCTTGACCTGGGCATCAGGCGAAAGGTCGGCGACCTCATCTAAAAACAGCGTGCCGCCGTCGGCGGTCCTGAATTTTCCGGCGGCACCCTTGCTGGAGGCGCCTGTGAAGGCGTTGGGGACATAGCCGAAAAGTTCGGCCTCGATAAGCTCACGCGGTATGGCGCCGCAGTTGATCGATACGAAGGGTTTGTCGGAGCGTTTTGAACTGTTATGGATAGCGTGGGCGAAAAGTTCTTTTCCAACGCCGCTTTCGCCCAAAATAAGAGTGGCCGCCGATGATCTGGCCGCCACCTTCGCGATTCTGATAGCGTTGTTGATGGCGTGCGAACGGCCAATAATATTGGCGAAATTAAAACTCGCCCTCCACTGTCCGTTTTGATCAGCCGGCTGCCGCATAATCATCTCCTGAAACTTCGCCTATAAATAAAAATAAAAGCACAGGCATGCGCCCCTGCTTTCACGCAAATTTATTCATTTGTCGGTTAAAGGCGGCACTCGGAGTTGAACCGAGGATGAAGGATTTGCAGTCCTCTGCCTTAGCCACTTGGCTATGCCGCCGGAATCAGGACCTTCAATATTTAAATAATGCCGAAGCGCAGAATTGAACTGCGGACACACGGATTTTCAGTCCGTTGCTCTACCAACTGAGCTACCTCGGCATCTATTTAAAAATTAAACGGAGCGGACGGGTTTCGCACCCGCGATCTTCGGCTTGACAGGCCGACGTGTTAACTCCTCCACCACCGCTCCAGGAGTGGGCGGTACAGGGCTCGAACCTGTGGCCCTCAGCTTGTAAGGCTGATGCTCTCCCAGCTGAGCTAACCGCCCAAAATTTCAGTCAGTTAATTAAAGTAAGATTATTATATCACAATCGAATATCTTTGTCAATCTAATTTAAAGCGGTTTAAAGCGATTTGATCTGTTTAAATTAATTTATAGTCTTATTTCTTTTCAATGCCACTTTTTTCAAAGTTTATTTTCATATTTCAGCTTTAAACTCTAAATTATTAATTATTAATTAAAGCGTAATTACCTTCCTGGCCTTCATAAGAACCTCGAGTATATCGTACATATTCGAAACATATCCGAGATCGAGTTCTTCCCTTACCTTGAAGTGGTTGAGCGAGGTTCCGCAGCACATTATGGATACGCCGCTCCTGTCGAGATCATGCAGCGCGCTCAGCACCGGAGAGCCTTCGGCGGCGAGAAAAACGCCGCGGTTGACGAGTATTATGTCGGAAGGCTTGGTTTCCTTTTCCGACATTACGTAAAAGAACGATTTCATCAGCAGCTGACCGATCTGCCCGTCTTCGCTGCCTATATAGTTCCTGGTAATCAGGATGCAGGTCGATTCGAGTTTTATGTCGCTGATCAGCTTTTCCTCCAGAGTGACCTCTTTCAGAAATGAACCGTCCTTTAAGATCTCATTATAAAATGAATCGATATTCACTAAAATACACTTTTCCTTGCTAGTTTTGGAGTTAAATCAGTTTTTACTTTACGCCGCGCTTCTCGGCCTCACGCCGGGTGTATATTAACTTCATCTCAACTTGATCCTGATGACCGAATTCAGCCCTTCGATGCCGTTAAGCCTCACGCCCCATAGCCTGTCGAGCGATTTAAGAACGCCGGCGGAATCCCTGAGATCGCTCATAAGTTCGTAGGCGTTAGATCCCTGCCACGAGTTTATGGCCAGAGACGCAGCTATAATGTTTTCAATCATTTTCGCCATGCCGTCATCGTATTTCAGGTAATAAAAATAAGACGCGTCGACGCGGTTTATCGAGTTGAAATTCCTCGCCCACTGTGTTTCTCCGGCTCCGGAGCCGGGCGAATTAGTGAGCAGAAGCACGGGGCTTTTGTATTCCACCGTCATTGCGCTCAGATATTTGCCGAGGGCCTTTAGTGCGGCTTCGCCGCAGTTATCGACGCCGAAAGCCAGGCGCGCCGAGAGGCCGCCCAGCAATCCTGACGAGGCGTCGCTTTTCGACGAGCCGCCTCCGCTTATGACGAGGCTGATACCCGTGCCGCCCGAAGAGGATAGCGATTTCAAGGCATCTTTCAGCTCAGCCGGCATTTCGAATTTTTCGGCGTATTTGAGCGAAGCGGCGAAAAACTCCGCCGCAGGAATCCTTACAACCGAGGCTGCGAAAGAAAGGTCCGCCGGAACGTCTATCTTATCGGCCGCCGCTGCGGCTTTTTCTATAAGTTTCGGATCGGGCTCTTCTTCGCCGTTGAACGCGGCGATCTTTATCTCTTTGTCCTTTGACGGCGGATAAATATATATCGTCTGCCCGCCGGTATTCTTATAAACGCCGCTGACCTTCGCGTTAAGCGTCTTGAGGTTGACGAACACCGTGACCGGCGCGGCGGCGGTTTTAGTGGCGTCTTCGAGCGAAGTCTTCGCGGACAATATCGAGCGTATGAGCCCCGCGTCGTTAGCAAAAATGGTCCTGGAACCGAAGCTCGCAAAGAAGAGCGAATCGACGCCTTCTTCCGACGCCAGCGAGTAGATGTGGAACTTTTCGTATTTTTCGGTTTTGACGCCTTTTTTGAATTTAGCGAAATATTCGAATTTCGAAATGTCCCGCTCGACCGCGAATAACAGCAGGAGCGAATCGAAATCGCTGTCTATCACATATAAAGCGGCGGGGCAGTCGAAGAAGGCCAGGGCTTTTTCGTAGCTGAACGCCGCGGAAAAACTATTGTTTATAGCCCTTTTTAACTGGGCGATCTTTCCGGCCGCGATGGTCTCCTCGTACCGGGCGCCGAGCCTGGTATTAGCGAATTCCTCCATGAAGGCCGAATTGACGAATCCGTCGTATATCGCGGCCGCGCTTTTGAAATAGAGCGCGACCTCGGACGACTGGCGGCTCACCGCCGCGGGCGGTTCGGCGAATGCCGCCGCCGGAGAGTGGAAAGTCATGCCAGTTATAAATACGGCGGCAGCGGCGAGTAATATTATATATTTTGAATATATTATGTGTAAGTTGCGCATCGTGATCATCTCCCTGTGATTACAATATAATTATATCAATCATTAATTGCCGGCATTGACGTTCAGCGAATCGGAGCAGTAGCGGCGCAGATAAACTTCCCTGTATTTAGCCGCGTTGTTTTTGTCGGCGGCCGCAAGCGCCGAGAATATCTTTTCCAGAAGGGCTTTATCGTCTATATCGTCCGCCAGCGACGCCAGAAGCTCCGCCACGAAGAAATTCGACTTATGTTCCGCGATGGCCGCCGTGGCAGCCGGGCCTATGCGGGCGCCGGTTTTCGCCAGGTGCAAAATTTTAAGGTAGGCGGGCGCGGGTCCGCCCGAGCGGGCACTGAAGAGTTCTTCGAGTTTAACGTCAGCGGACCACGAGCATAAAATTTCGGCAAGGGCGCGTACTGTCTTTTTATTTTCAAAGCTTCCGCCGCCATAGCGGGGTTCGAACGTTATAAATTCGTCGATGCAGTTGAACAGTTCGGTTTTGACCTTCGCGCGGACTTCGGGCGTCGACGCCGCTTTAAAATAGAGCTCGAGCGCGCTCTTATATTCGTTGTTAAACAGATAAGAGTCTTCGTATTCAAAATACCGCCGGCACTGGGCCGTGACTAGCGAACACGCGCTCATGGCCTGATCGAAACGCTTAAGCTCATAAAGGCATCCGGCAAAGCGGAGCGTGTTGAGGGCGTGCTCGTAAGAATAAAGGCCATCGTCGTTATACTCGTCCGCGCGGCGTTTAGGCTTTAGTTTGGCCGCGTCGATAGCTCCGGCGAGCGTTTCGGCGCGCGCGTAACTTCCTTCGCCGCAGAGCGTTTCAAGTTGCGCCAGGCGCGCCGTCTGATCGTCGGGGTCGAGGCCGGCCGCGGCCCCTGCGAAGACCGCCGCGGTTTTGAAATCCTTCGCGTCGGTGAACTGCCGGGCGATCATAAGCAGACCGGCGGTTTCCACGGGGTAATTCTGTTTATAAAAGGTCAGAAGTTCGGTTTCACGGCTTTCGAACGCAGCCTGCGCGAATGCCGTCTCATATATGAAATAAGTGCTCAGTACGCCGGTTTTAGGCTTCAGTTTAGCCGCCAGAGGCGCGATAAAATCCTTAAAACTCACCGCGGCGGGAGCGCGCGAAACCATAAAAGAAAGCGCCTGGGCCGCATCGCCGGAGGCAAGGTCTTCCATGCCTAGCATTTTTTCGGCGAAGTATTCGCAATATTTCATATAAGCCGCAGCGGCTTTATTTTTGATATCCGCGGCGGAGGCCGTCTCGCCGCCGTCCGCGAACGGGAGCGCCGAGGCTTCTAAAACGGAATTGAGATACTGGATGAAAACATCGGCTGAAGGCGCCGCCGCCATAAAGGACTTGTTGATCTCGTCGAAGCCGGACGCATCACCCGCGAGCGCATCCGGGAAAATGCGCGAGGCTCTGATATTGTATAGAAACGAGTAATCGGGCGCGAATCCGTTTTTGTGCTTCGCGGCTATCATCTCGTTAACGAGTTTAATGTATTCTTCTTTTTCGAGCAGCGATTCGAGTTCGGTTACCGCCTGCTGGACCTGATCCACTTTTACGGCCCCGAGCGCGGCTTTTTTATAAATCTCAGCGGCCGAGCGGTCGTCGCCGACCGACCTGTAGACCGACGCGCAGTCGAGCATTACCTTTATGTCGTCTCCGTGTTTCTTCATGAGTTTCGAAGCCAGGGAGGCCGCCTCGCGGAAGCATTCTTTCGAGACCATCGCCAGCGCGATCTCCGGGGCGTTCAGATAGTAAGAGCGCTCCGAGCATTTATTGAGGAAACTGTTATAATATTTGCAGGCGAGCGTTTTGATATTTTTATCAAGAAGGCTTTCGGCGATCTTCTTCAAATTATCGTTGTAGCGGCCGTATTTGAGAGCCATGCCGAAGAAATCTTCCGCCAGCGGATTGTCTTTGTTTTTCGCCATTATGACGCCGAGCCTGATCATGTCGTCGACCGTCGAAGCCGCCGTCGAATTGCTTTTCGCCGCGAGTCTTATCCTCTTCAGCAGAAGGTCGATAAGGTCGCGTTCGAATTCGGGCGCGGCCGCGGCCATATCGACGGCGCTGTTAAGGTTCGAACCGGCGGGTTCGTATTTTTTCGCCAGCGCGATGAACGCCCGCGGATTCGGTTCGAGCCTGTAGATCCTGAGCAGGAACCGCACCACCTCGAGCTGTTTTTCGTCGAGCGCCGCGTTAGATTCGGCGCCTTCGATCATCGCGGTGTATTGCTTGATGTTGCTCGCGTAATTAGACGTTTTTTTCCACAGGTCCACGAGGCGTTTGAGCATCGATTCCGAAACCGACCCCAGCGTGCCCGAATCGGCGTCGCTCTGTACTATGGCTGCGATAAGCTCGAGCGCCTTCGCGGTTTCGCCGTTTTTTTCGTAAAGCGCAGATATTTTTTCGCTGGTCTCGTCGATGAGATAACCGTTGTGACGGGCGTTGAAATTCAAGTGCAGCAGTTTTTTCTCGAGGTAGCCAATGGCCTGCCCGTAATGCGAATGGCTTTCAAGAAGTTTGACCAGCCAGTTTATCGCGCCGGCGTACTGATACGAATAATACACATAGGAATTTTCGTCGGGCTTGAAATTTTTGAGGAGTTTTTCGAGATAACGGTCGAATATGACCATCGCCTCTTTCGAATCGCCGGATTGAACGTAGAGCGAGGCGCAGTCTTCGTACGCCTGCCGCTCGGTTTCGCCGCCCGAGGCTTCCGCGAGCTGCAGATAGCGCGCGGTTAGTTTTTTAGCTTCGTCGAACCGGCGCGCCTTTGAACATAGCGCGAAATAATCGGTGACCGCCGCCGCGTCGTTCGGGTTTAACGCCGTAAGTTTTTTATAGCAGCCGGCGGCCGCTTCGAACATATTGAGCCGTTCGTAATAACGAGCGCTTAAAAACAGCCGGTTTGCGGGCTTTACCTTCTTTTCATCGAGCGAGGCGATGAACTCTGAAACTTTCTTTTCACAGTCGCAAGCCGTCGCTATATCGGCCAGCGTAGAGGCGAATCCGGACTCGCCCGGATTGTCGTAGATCAGCTCGCGCCTTATTGCCAGCGCCTCGTCGACGCGGCGCTCTTTGGCCAGAAGCCTCGCCAGCGTTTCCTTGAGACGCACTATATCGTCGATGTGGAATTTTTTATTTTTATCGGTTTCGGCTTCAGAGGCTTTTATTACTCCCTCGATATAAGCTATGGCGGATTTCATCCCTTCGAGTTTTATCTTCACGTCGGAAAGGAGGTTGCGATAAGTTACGCTGCGCGGGTTTCCGGCGATCAGTTTTTCGATCGCGGCGGCAGCCTCGCGGTAATTTTCATTGTCCGGCATGCCTTTATAGTCCATCATGTATTTGGAATATTCCTGGAGATAGTAAGGATCTTCATAGAATTTTTCCGCGCGCGCCTTCAGCGTTTTAGCGTAATCGGCGTTCATCGCGAAGCGCGCGAAAAATTCCAGGGCGTCAGAGTAAGACGAATGCTGGCCGGGGTCCTTTTCTATCGCTTTATAGTAGAGGTTTTTGGCTTCGGCGGTCTTTTTGACGCGCTCGAGAAGGTTGGCCATCTGGACGTACTGATAACCGCTCATGACCGCTGGATAGGACTTTTTGATCACTTCGAACGCGCGGCCGCCCAGGCCGAACTCTATAAGCAGTTTCGAATATTCGTAGTAAAGTTTGTAATTGCGCGGAGACTGCGCGATGAATTTTTCGAAACCGGCGTCTATGAGCTTTTTATAGTTTTCCTTTTTGTACAGCGTGTTCAGGCGAGCCCTGCACTCGATGACATCGGCCGTTTCGGGGCGCTCGTAGCGGTAGTTATAGTGCTCGTAGCGCCGATGCTCTCCGACGCCATTTTCGGACATGCCGCCTTCTTCTTCGCCGTCCGCGGCGTAGTGCTTTTCGGACGCCTGATCGTCGGGCGCGCAGATGACCGAAATATACTCGGGAATGGCTACCTCGATGGAGCCGTTCAGTTCGAAAAGGCTGGCTATCTCACGGCCGAAGATGAATTCGGAAGCCGCCGCGCGGCGCCTTTCGGCGAGCACGGCGAGGCCTTCGTCGTACTTGTAATAGTCCCAGTATATGGTTGCGAGCTCGATGTAATTATCGTTATTTTCAGGATCGATAGCCGTTATTTTGCTGAAAAAGCGGTCGGCCTCGTCCCATTTGCGGGTTTTATCCAGGGCGATTATATCGCCGGCTGTGACGTATGCGTTCTTGTTCGAAGGTTCGACGGCGATCAGCCGTTCGAGAAGGGCCACAGCCTCGACGTTTTTCTTGAACGAACGTTTCAGGTTGGCCAGTTTCATAAGTGAATCCGAGTCAGAAGGAGCGTGTTTAACGAACTCGTCGTACCACTTTTCAGCCTGCTCGAAATCGGAAATGAAAAAGCAGCAGGCCGCGAGCAGCTTGAGTTTATGAGGCGCAAGGCTTCCGGCCGCGGCGGCCTTTTTCAGTTCTTCTATCTTCGCTTCGATTTTCGATTCCTTATTGAGGAACTGAAGGTATTGGTTAAGCAAATCGTTACTGACAAAGTAATTCTGGTCGTAAAAGTTCTGGAGCGCTTTTTTGAGGATCGTCGAATTAAGATAAGTCATTCCCGAAATCATGCAGCTTTCCTTGGCGTTCAAAAGCGTAATGTCGTACGGGGAATTTTTGAGCATGCCGTCGATGATCTCCAGGCGCCTGCCGAAGTCGGGATAAAGTTTTGAAAGCATCGAAAGCATCTTGGAATCGATCCATTTTTTATCGGCGGCGGCGTTCCTTTTTTTCGAAAGATAATCGTAAACGGCCTTGTAATAAGCGTAAGCCGCGTTCTTATCTTCCGTCAGGCCGCCGTCTTCAGGCGAGACCAGCAGTTCCAGCGCGCTCCTGGCGGCCGCGAATCCCTTAACGGTGGAAAGATCCGACCGCGCGTCGATCGCCGCGGAAGCCCTCGATGCGGCGGAATCCGGCGGGAGTATCCGCTGCTGATATTTTACAATATTTTTCAGCGCGCCTGAAAAATAAACCGAACCGGTCATTTCCAAACAAAGTCTGTCGTATGCGAGATAAGCCTGTTCGTCCATGCCGATTTCGCCGTAGAGCACCGCGAGTTCGTTAAGATATCTGTCGCGCGACGCGGAATTTTTAAAACCGTCGATAAGCTCCATGTAATAATGGATCGCGGCCGTGCGCGAAAGATACTGTCTCAGCGCGACCCTTATCGCGTCGTAGCTCGAGCGCATGAAACGGCGGCTCGACGATATCATCAAAAGATTGACCGCCAGGTCGTCGCATCGTTCCTCGAAAAGCTCGACCGCGGCGTTTTTAAATATAAGATAGCGCAGGTCTATGAAATAAAATTTAGACAGGTTGGACGCCATTTCGAAGCAGAGTGCTTCCCGGTCGGCGTCGCCCGAAGCGCAGGCCATGGCGGCCAGCGACATTTTCATCGCCCTGAGGTGCTCGCCGTAATGCCTGTAAATGCGCGC
Source organism: Candidatus Wallbacteria bacterium GWC2_49_35 (assembly GCA_001791795.1). Classification (GTDB taxonomy): domain Bacteria; phylum Muiribacteriota; class UBA9980; order UBA9980; family UBA9980; genus UBA9980. Next base: position 12,049 of record MGFH01000127.1, on the reverse strand, counting down.
CGCGCTTATAAACGAAGCGAAATCTTTATTCTTCGCGACGAATTTCGAGATATATTCGCGTGCGGCTTCACTTCCCGATCCCTGCATTAGAAGGTTTATCAGCAGAAGATCGCCCTGCGGGTCGGCCGAAGCGGCGAAACCCGATTTCAATTTTTCGATTTTCTTATCCAGCAGGCGGTTATTCTTTAAAAAATTAAAATATGCGGTATAGGTAAAATTCTTTTTATCCTCGCCGATGTCCTTTGCCAGCAGGTATTTTTCATAAATCGCGTCGAGAATCTCGACGTTTTTGTCCTTATCGGCCCCGGCGGCGATCATGCTTTCATATACGCTTATTTTAGCGTCGGTTAAAAGGGGCGTTTCACGGCCTTCCTTGATTTCGGTCTCTTTAACGACCGCGAAAGCCGCGTCGTGCATTTTATTGTCCGTGAAGTACGCGACCGCGCGGCTGAAATAGTTCGGCGCGGCGGCGTAAAGGTTGAGCGCCGTCGCCTTATAAAGTTCTATCTCTTCCGAGCGAAGCTTCATTTTATCGTAATAGGCGAAAGCCGACGCGAAGAGCGAGTCGGCCGCGGCCTTGCCGGCCTGATATGCGGCGGGGTCTTTCGTGAATTTTTTCGCGGCATCGGCGTATATTTTTTTCGCGGCGTCGAATTTTACCTGTTCGGCGGCGTATCGCGCGGCGGCGGCGTATATCGAAGGCTCGCCCGGGAATTTAGAAATCAGTTCCGAGTAATTGGCCGCTGCGCCTGCGGTATCGCCCGAAAGATGCAGCGCTTTCGAAAGCAGGAGGCCGGCTTCGAGGTCCGGTTTAGAAGCAGTAAGTTTCCTGCACTTTTCAGCAGCCGACCTGTAATCGTAGATCATGATATCGTTTTCGATATCCGTAACGCTCTGCGCGAATGCCGGCGCCCACAGGACCGCGAGCAGCGCCAGCGCGAAGGCGGCGGCGCGGTAAAATACGGGCGCGCCTAAAATTCTGTTCATGCTTTTCGTACTTATCATCATTTTTATCTTTACATTCGTTTCCAGCGTTTCTATTTTCATTTTTTTATTCATCCCGCAATTTTTATTATTTAGCATTGCCATCACCTGCCGCGGATTTATTATCGGCAGCAGCGTCAAGGGACGCCGCTTCGCCGCTCAGAGTATATTCGATGAATTTAACGCTGCGGTTGCCCGCGTGGTCGATCGCCTCGAGCTCTATCTTATACACGCCCGCCTTATCTTTCTCACCGGTCTTTTTATGCGCCCGCGATAGTTTTGACAGCGGATCATATTTTAATTCCACGATCTGTCCGTCCGGCATTTTAGCTTTTATCGAAGCGGTGTCGGGCGAAGCGTTCGCCGATATGATCAGTTCGCCGCCGCGCAATATCCTTTCCGGCAGGCATTTCGCGTATATTACAGGCGGGGTCGAGTCGATGAAAAAATCGAGCGCGTGGTGTTTTTCACGGTTGAATTTATCGACGATCATGACGCGCGCCTCGTAACGGCCGTCCTTTATGTGGGCGGGCGCCGTGAAACGGGCCACGAAAAGGCCTTTCGCCTCGTCGTATTCGGCCTTCATGGCCTCGGCGAATGGAAGCTTTACCAGGACCAGTTTCGAGTCTTTCGGCGCGCTGATCGATATTTCAGGATCGCCCGGCTTGATGCGGCGCGGCCTGAGCACCGAAGGCGGCACGGCCAGGAACGAAGTGTATTTAGTGACGAAATTGAACCGTTTTGAAAGTTCTATTATTTCACGGCGCATCTCCTCGTTTTCGCCGTATTCATCGATGCGGGCGATGAGGTGGTTAACTCTCAGGCGCGCCCACAGCAGGGGAACATACCAGTCGCCCGACTCTTTGACCGGCGCTTCGATCTTACGCCCGCCGCGGACGCCGCGAAAGTCGTATTCTATATCGAGGTTCACGCTGGATCTCTGAAGAAGTTTGCCCACGGCGTAGCATTCGGAATCGAAGTTGACGTTCTGGGTGGCGTCGGGATAAAGCAAAACGCTCATGCCCACTCCCGGAGAGAATTTCACGTTTTTAACTATACCGCCTGCCATAGACTTCAATATGGCCGGGACGACGAGCTGCGTCTGGTCGTCGTATAAATTCTTTATCTCGCGGAACTCGCCCATGAAGGCGTTAGAAACCATCGTCAACCTGTCGTTTTCGCAGCCCGCGCCGACCGCGAGTGCGCTCACGGTAAGGTATTTTTTCGCCGGTGCGTTCGTTTCGAAGGCATCCTTCAGAACTTTCGCCAGCGGCCTTTCTCCTTCGGAAGCCGGATAAAGGCCGTCGCTGATAAGAATCGCGTTCACCCCGGCGCCGCCTGTGTCATTGACCATGCCGATCAATTCGCGGACGGCGGTCATCGGCTTCGACGCGCCGAAAGGTTTTATCTTCTCGAGCCTCGAACGCAGCCTTGAAAAGCCTGCCGCGTCGGCCTTAATGAATTCGACGTCGAGCGCGCGGGCGTTCGAATCGAAAAATATAACATTAAAACTATCGTATCCATCGAGCGTTTCAATATTCGAAAATAATTTTTGGATTATTCCGGTTTTTTCGCCGCGCATCGAATAGGACGTATCGATAAGAAAGACGGCCTTTTTAGGTTTGGCTTCCGGCGCCGCGGCGGCGTCCTTTTCATTTTCGAAGGGGCGGAAAGTCGTCAGAAAGTATATCTCTTCACTACCCATGTATTTATCAGTATATGTGATGGTTTTCGATCTGTCCGAATCGAGGTCGAGCGAAAAAGTGGCTTTGAAATCGACCTTATCGTTGAACGACGGCGCTGAGTAAGAAGCGGTATAGCTGTTAGCGCTGTTTTTAACGAAAACTATATTTTTAAAATATATCTGCGGAGAAACGACCTCGAAGTCGGATGCGAGCTCGATATCTATAGTAAGGCTGCGCGCGTTTATATCCAGTTCTTCGGAATAGAGCGGGTAAGTGAATGAATAGAGCCTGTTGAGAAGAGGCAGGTATTCGACGTATTCCATTTCGAGGCGTTTCGTGCCGTGGGCGGGTATAGGAAATATTTTGGCGGAAAAAGTGTTCGAGCCGATATTTTCGAGCAGGCCAGGATCTTTCATCTGAGAGACTATATCGTCGTATATTTTCTTCGCCTTCACCTTCTCCATTATGACACCGTCGATCTTGACGCCGTCATCCCAGGTGGCGAAAGATACTATATTAGCGCCGAAGGGAAGCGGAAAAATATATTCGCCCTCGAGTATGTGGCCGGTGTTATTTTTAAAGATTTGCACCACGCGCGTTTTCGCCATCTGATTGGAGAATTTTACGCCCACGGTCTCGCTCACGATGGTCACTTCAGCGATACTACCGCCTCCGCCCTTCGCGCGATCGCCGACCTTTATGAATCCGGTGGCCCCGGCGTCCGCCGCCCACAGTAAAACTAAAACATTCAAAATTATCAATATTGCCGATAGAAAAAACCGCTCCGCCGAAAACTTCCGCAGCCTGTCCGAATGCGCCTGTCTCAAAGACCTCACTCCTTATTAATGTGCATGCGCCTTTAACGCTTTATTGACCATAAAATAAATTAATGCAAAACTATTGCAGAACATACGCCTTATTATCAATATTAATATAAAAAATCAACTTTAAGAATAATAACTTTTTTTGAAATAATTGTCAATAATTATTACTCCGGAATAACCAAACCATAAAAAATAGTTCCGCACCCGTCTGCGAAACTATTTTTTCAGCCCGGTTCGTTAATTTTTATTATTTAAATATTGACTTTTGGGGTGATTTCTGGTAACATAAGCCTAACGATACGGCCCTATCGTCTAGGGGCCCAGGACGAGTGGTTCTCAGCCATTAAACCGGGGTTCGAATCCCCGTAGGGCTATTGAGCGAAATCCCTGAAGCCGAAAGGTTTCGGGGATTTTGATTTTTGGCCCGCATTTCGAAAAGCATTCAAAATAATCCTGACTAATTCTCGACGGCAATTATTTTTTCTTTGAAATTTTTTTTCATTTTCGGGATCACTTTAGTGTATAATACAATTCGAAAATTATTATAGGGATCATTATCGTGAAAAAATACTCGAAGATATTTCTCTATATTATCGCGGCCCTTATACTCGCTTTCGTTTACTCGAACCGCGAACAGTTGAACTATAATCCTTTCGACGCCGTTTACAGGTTCGACTCGCCCTACTGGGCCGTCATGGATAAGCAGGGATTCGTTTACCTGGTAGATTCCAACGTCAAGCGCATCACGAAGATGACCCGCGACGGCGAGGTCCAGTGGTATCTGACCGGCGGCGAGCGCGGCGAGGAAAAATTTTACGACGTGCGCGATTTCTGCGTCAGCTCGCGCGGCGACGTTTATATTACAAACGCCGTCGTCGACATCTATTCAACCAATTATACGAAATTCGATTTTCTTAAATTCTCGCCCGACGGGAAGTTCGTTAAAAAAGCCGCCCATTACGACCGCAATATAAGCAGTTTTTTCCTCATCAGAAACGACGCCGAAGATAAATTTTACTACTGCGTCTACGAGATCGCGACGAACGAGGCGATGCTCACTTCATTCGACATGGCAAGCGATACGACCGACGAGGTTTCGCGGGTCAAATTCGACTACAACAGCTTTCGCGGCATAACGGGCTGGGCCGGGGGGACATCGGAACTCATGCTCACTTCGCAGACGGGCGAAACCTACAGAGTGCTTCCGGGCGGCTCCGTCGAGGTGCGCATACCCGCCGGAACGATGCCTTATTTCGACCAGATATGGCCGGAACGCACCGGTAAATTCGCCTTCAATTCATTCGACGACATGAACATATACAGAATGACCGACGACAAAACGGCGTCGGTTTTCCTTTCGAAGGAACGCATCCGCGAGCTATTGGGCGTAAAAAGTTTTTACTTCCTGTGGGTGGCGCCGGGGCCGAACGACGAGATCGTAACCGTCGATAAGATCAGCCGCAAGATCGTCATCATATCGAACCGCGGCGAACTCATCGCGACCATAGGCGAAGGGCGCCTCTCATGGCGGCTCATCGTGAAACGCTGTCTGGTATGGTTTTTCGCCATTCTCCTCGCGCTGGCGGTGCTTCGGGCCGCCGCAGTCTTCTATTACCGCGTATTTACTAAAAAAACTTCCATAATCATCCAGGACATAGCGACATTCACTCCGCTGCTGGTAATTTCGATAATAGTCACCGCGGTCACTATTTACGGCCACATATATCCTCTGATAGAGCAGGAATACGGAAAACGGCTTATGGCGCTGGCTCAGCTCGGCGCCAAAAAGATATCCGGCGAGACCATCGAAAAAATAAAAAGCAGGAGCGATTTTCTGGGCGAATCCTACAACCTTCTGCAGGAGCAGATGAAAAGGATACTCAACGACAACGGCGACGAGTGGAACCGAAAATTCACCGCGAACATTTACCGGCTCAAAAACGACATCGTCCATGTCGTCTGCGATACGACCTATTATTACTCGACGCTCGAGCCCTTTCCCTACGCGACGCAGGAACATTACGACACTTTCAGAGACGGCGTGACCAGGCTCGCCGAATATATCGACACGGCGGGACGCTACAGGACCGCCGCCGCCCCGGTCAGAAACGCCGCGGGCGAGATCGTCGGCGTATTCGAGATCGGTTCCGATTATTACAACCTCGTCGAAATAAAGAACATATTTCTCTATAACCTCTCCTGCGGCGTCGCGATAGCGCTCGTCGTGTATTTTTCGCTGCTGGCGGTACTTTCTTATTTCCTGCTCGTGGCGATAAGGGTGCTGCGCAATATGGTCAACAAGATAACCTCCGGCGACCTCGACATCAACGTGGCGCTCGAGCGCGCGGACGAACTGGGCGAGCTGGGCGAAGGCATAAACTACATGACACGCAGCCTCAGGGATTACATAAAGCACGTCATGGAACTCAACGCCGCCTATTTCCGGTTCGTGCCGAAAAATTTCGTCGATCTGCTCGGAAAGGAATCGGTATTGAGCGTCGCGCCCGGCGATAACGTCAGCAGGAACATGGCCGTATTATTTTCGGATATCCGCTCTTTCACTTCGCTTTCAGAGAAAATGACGCCTCAGGAAAACTTCAACTTCATCAATTCCTATCTTAAGCGCATGGGGCCGGTCATCCGCGAGAATTCAGGCTTCATCGATAAATACATCGGCGACGCCATAATGGCGCTCTTCGAATCGGCGGAACGCGCCGTAGGAAGCGCGGCGATGATGATCGAAAAGCTCGGAGAATATAACGGCCACCGCAAAAGTAACGGCTACGAGCCTATATCCATAGGCATCGGCATTCACTTCGGCCCGCTGATGCTCGGCGTCATCGGCGAGAACGAAAGGATCAACGCAACCGTCATTTCTGAGGACGTTAATATCGCCTCCAGGCTGGAAGGCCTCTGCAAGCACTTCGGCGCGTACATAATCGTCAGCGGCGACGCCATGGCGGCCGGCGGGAACGCATCCGGCGTCGAAACGCGGCCGCTCGGAAAGATCGCTGTGCACGGCCGAGGCGCTGCGCTGGAGCTATTCGAGGTGCTCGTGCCCTCATACGATGAAAGGTCCAGACTTAAATCGGAGACGCGCGCGGCTTTCACGGACGCTATCGATAAATACAACTGCGCGAATATCGTCGACGCCATGGCTAGTTTCGCTGAAATTTCAAAACGCAACCCCGACGACCGCGCCGCCGCGCTTTTTACGCAAAAATGCGAAGAACTTATAAAAACCGGCGTCCCCGAAGGTTTCGACGGCACCCAGGAACTTAACGAATAAAAAGGCTATCCCGCGGAGGAAATTATGTCTTTAGACGTCATAAAAAAAATATTGCTGCTTTTCGCGGTATTCGCCGCGGCGGCCTTTTTCGCCATAGCGGGACGGGAAGAACTCGAGCGCGGGCCTTTCGACGGGGCGTTCCGATTCCGTTCGCCCTACTGGGCCATAGCCGACGATTCGCAAAACGTTCTTCTCGTGGACCGCGAATGCAGGCGCCTTACGCTTATGAGTTCGGGCGGCGAGGTTCTGTGGACGAAAACCGGCGGGCGGCGCTCGCACGGCGAGGCGTTCGAATATTACGACACCAAGTTCGACTCGCGCGGAAATATTTACGTTATAAACGCGGTGAAGGAATTCGGCGCGAGCGATTATTCGCGCATGGAAGTGCTTAAATATTCCCCGAACGGAGCTTTCGTCAAAAAGATCGCCTCGCATGAAAATTGCGATTTCGGATCATTTTTAAATATCCGCGACGCTTCAGGCGCAGCGCTTTTTTATACCTGCGCCGGCAGGGACTCTCAGAAAATGGAGCTCATGAAGATCGACTGCGCGGCCAACTCCGCCGGCGGCTTCATGAAGATACCCGTCAGCACGGACAATTTCAGGATAGCCGCCGGAGTCTATCCGGGCGAAATTTTCGTATCGACCCTCGACGGCCGCATATCACGCGTCGTATCTGAAGGTTCGCTCGAAACTTGTCTCTCGTCGCCGCCCGCGCCTTTTCCAGATCAGGTCTGGGCCGACTCGAACGGCAGGCTTTACTTCAACTCGTTCGACGACATGAATATTTACAGGGTTTCGGAAGCCGTGCGGCGCGCCGGTTTTTTCTTCGACGGCGAAAGCGGCGTTGACGGCAAAGACGTCGGCGGCAGCGGCGGCAGTTCGTTCGAAGTATTTCTTTCGCTCGACAAGATCAAAAAAATCGTCGGCGCGGAAAGTTATTTCTTCAAGTGGATATCGGTCAACGGCCCCGACGAAATTACGGCCGTCAATCTTTCCGACGGAAAAATCCTGTCCATACGTCCCGACGGCTCTATCGCCGCAAGGATAACCGTTGGCTCATACAGCGCAGAACTCTTCGCTTATCATATCGCAGTCTGGCTCGCCCTCGCGGCCGCGGCGCTGATCTTTTTATATTTTCTGGCGCGCGTTTATTATACGGTCTTCACGAAGAGCACTTCGATAATCATCCAGAATATAGCGGTTTTCACGCCTATCCTCGTCATTTCGATATACCTGACGGCGGCCACCATCTATAATTTCATCTATCCCAAATACGAGGACGAGATCAGGAATAAACTGCTGACGGTCGCCCAGGCGGCGGGCGCGCTCGTGGACGGCGGCCTTGTTTCCGCGATCAATTCGAGAAACGACGGAATATCCAGCGCTTTCGACCAGCTCGGCGTTCAGCTCAGAGGCGTCCTGAATGAAAACAGGGACGTCTGGAACGCCAAACTGTCCGTGATGGCCTTCAAGAAAAGAAACGGAATACTGCACGTCGCTTGCGACCCGATAGGCAATTACCTGACGATGGAGCCTTATCCTTACGCGATCAGGGCCCATCATGACGCCATCGACAACACGAAGGTGAGCGGCGGTAAATTTTCCGATCCGGACGCGGAATATATGACGGCGGTCGCGCCGCTTAAAAACGCCGCGGGAGAGATTACCGGCGCGATCGGCGTGGCGGTCGATTATAACGTCATACGCGAACTCGACGGCTTTTTCGTCGCGCGGGTCGTGCGCGGCATAATAATCGCTCTGGCAGCCAATTTCACGTTGCTGATACTTATATCGTATTTCCTTTTCGTTTCGCTTCGCGCGATGCGCGGCACCGTTAAACAGATCACCGGCGGCGATTTCGACGTGCAGATCCCGGCCGGGCGCGAGGACGAACTTGGAGAACTCGGCGCGGGAATAAATTTCATGACCAAAAGTCTTAAGGAATATATTTCGAAAATCGTAAAGCTCAACGAATCCTATTACAGGTTCGTGCCGCGTAATTTCCTGGAGCTGCTGAATATAGAATCGGCCGTCACGACCAAACTCGGAGATAACGTCTCACGCGAAATGGCGGTCCTTTTCTCCGATATAAGGGGATTTTCGGCCATGTCCGAAAAAATGCCGCCTCAGCAGAATTTCAACTTCATCAACTCGTATCTGGGCTGCATGGGCCCTGTGATAAGGAAAAACGGCGGCTTTATCGATAAATACATCGGCGGAATAATCATGGCGCTCTTCGAAAGGCCGGCCGAAGCGATGAAGTGTTCGCTCGCCATGGCGGACAAACTCGCGGAATTCAACCTGCAGCGGAGCCGGTCCGGCGAGGAGCCCATCGCGATCGGCGTCGGCATACATTTCGGCGAGCTGATGCTCGGGATAGTCGGCGAGCATGAAAGAATAAGCGCGACCGTCATTTCAGACACGGTCAATCTCGCATCGCGCCTGGAGGGGCTTTGCAAGCATTACGGCGCGGCGATAATCGTGAGCGGCCGCATCGCGGAAAACGCCGGCGCTGAAAACTACGATACCAGGCCGCTGGGCAGGGTAATGGTCAAGGGGAAAAAGGACCCGGTGGACATCGTGGAAGTGATCATCCCGGGCCTTGACGGCTGTTGCAAACTGAAGTCTGAAACGAAGGAACTTTTCGCCGCGGGCTTAAAAAAATACTGCGCCGCCGATATCGCCGGCGCACTCAGGGCATTTAAAGAAACACTCGAAAAAAATCCGGCGGATGCCGCCGCGGCGCTTTTTGCGAATAAATGCGAAGAAATGCTCAGAAACGGCGTTCCGGAAGGCTTTGCCGGCGTCGACAAACTTACCGCGAAATAACTGGCCGCTGTAAATTCAGAGAACGCCTTCGCCGGCGTTCCAAATCACTTTGTTAAGCCTTCCGGCAGCAGCCTATTTCGATAAGGCGCTCGTGCAGTCTGACCATCGCCATGGTGTCCCGGGCGCAGTATTCAAGAAGTTCTCTTCTCGCCCGCATGCCTTCCTCAACCGAAAGTTTACCCGCCGCGAGATTGTAGTGCTTCACTATCGCCTCGCCTCCGTTGCTCACCGAAAGATCGTCATAATTCATTCCGGGCACCAGGACCGGCAGCGTTTTTTTGATGGAAAAAAGGCCTTTAAAATCGGGATGATAGTAATTTTTGCGCATGAATTCGCAAAGGTCGAATATCCGCTCCTGCATGGCGCAAAGCCGTTCTCTCAAATGCGGATACCTTTCAGCCGCCCTTCTTATGCATAGTTTTTCAAAATCGGAATAGACTATTATGCTGCCGCACTCACCGATATTTTCGACCAGACTCTCGAACAGCTCGCGCCTGCAGTCGCGCCCCGGTTCGGCGATATATTCAAAATGCCTTATATTATCCGGCGTGCAGGAGTGCGACTCCTTGATATGAAGCGAGTATTGCACCAGCATATGCTCGTACGGCAAGCCGCCCCTGTAGATCGGAAGCACCGTAGCGAGCGATTCGAAATCGAGGTAATAGGCCGGCCAGCGGACGGCCTCGAGAGCTTTTTTAAAACCGGGACTGACGAAAGGCTTTCCTGTCTTTACGCTTTCGCGCATCATATAATACAGGCCATCGGCCGGATACCTGAAATAGCCGTCGGGAATGTCTCCGATCGATAGGTACCCGTCCTCGATCATCTGAACGAACCTTTTCTGGTTGATGCTGTTGAAAAGAAATACCGGGTCCTTTATTTCGCTGACGGGGCAATTTTCGTAATAGCCGCAGTTTTTGCATATGGTCGTCATCGCGGCGGCAGGAGTTTCATCCGCCGTAAGCGCGTCGATGATCGGACCGCGGATCTTTTCAAAGGACTTCAGCAGTTTTTCCGCCTCGAAGGCGCATTCAAACGCCGTGAAGAGCCCGCCGGAACCTCTTTCGAGCCTGTAGTGTCTGGATACGAACATCACCGAAACGCCTGCGACGCTCACGCCGCAGTCTCTCATAACCATTAAATTAAAGGCGGCTTCGGTGAAATACTTTCCGGTCCTGCTGCGCGGCCGTTTCACTGATGTTTTGTAATAGGGCGCGCTTTTGACGTCGATCAGCCGCCAGCCGTCGACGACTTCGTCATCGCGCTCGATAATATCGGGACGGGCGATCATGGCGCCGCTTATAAACGCCGCGTCGAAAATCGCCGGCACCGCAGGATCGCACATCAGCGCGCGCGTCTTCTCCGCGGCCGCCGCCGCGTCCGTTTCGGCGACAAGAACCCCGCCTGCGAATCTTTCGCGTGCCAGCTCGTTGATACGGCCGCCGCTGTCTATCATGAACTCCTGGTGCTCAGTGAGCTCCTCACGCACGCCGTTGATGCGGTCGCGAGCCATGAGCCACGCTTTGCGCATGCAGTTGCGCGCCTCTAAAAATATTTTTCTGTTTATGTACGCCATAGCGAAACGCCTTTCTTTTTTTATTTAAAAGAAACCTCGGTCCGGGGTCGCTTTTTTTTAATTATGAAAACGGGGTTTTATGAGTTCTTAAACATCGAATTCAATAATGAATTTAGTTCCATTAAGCCTTTCTACGCTCATGGAACCGCGTATCTGCCGTACCAGCATATTGACCAGCTGCAGCCCGAACCCGGGCGCGTCTTTAGCCAGAACCGCTTCCGGAATGCCGGGGCCGTCGTCCTGAAGCGTCAGTGAAACGCGATCGCCCGTTCTTGAAAAAGAAACTTCGATAGTTCCGCCGTCGCGGCCTTTAAAACCGTACTTCATCGAATTGGTTATAAATTCGTTGATAATGAGGCCCAGAGGCGACAGCAGCTTTGCGTTCAAAACGATATCGTCTATTTTAGTTTCTATCTTCACCGAAGCCTTTTGCGGAAATATTCTTATTATCTCGTCGATAAGGGCTGGAAAATATTTCTGCGTGGAGATCGAGTCGCGGTTTTCAACGCGGTACAGTTTATCGTACAGCACGCTCATACTGCTTACCCTGGCGGCCGCGTCGTGCAGTATATTTTTCGTCAGCGGATTCTGCTGCACTTCCGCCTGAAGTATGAGCAGCCCCGATATCGTGTTCATGTTGTTTTTGATGCGGTGATGGACCTCTTTCAATATGAGTTCTTTTTCGACCAGCAAATTCTGAATATTTTCTTCGGCCTGTTTTCGGCTGGTAATATCATTGCCCTGAGCAATGGTTGAAATTATCTTTTTATTACGAGAGTCGTAAATATTAGCGGAGTTCCACAGGACTGTTTTAACGGTTCCGTCCTTATGCTGAATTTTGATCTCGACGGTTTCCCAT